>JAQWZC010000087.1 GCA_029253645.1 Alphaproteobacteria bacterium
AGTCGGGCCTCGGCACGGTGGCGGTGATTTTGATGGATAAATCGACCGATATTATTAAGGCGATTGCCCGCATCTCGCATTTTTATAAGCATGAAAGCTGCGGCCAATGCACACCTTGCCGCGAGGGCACGGGCTGGATGTGGCGCGTATTGGAGCGCATGGCGGCAGGCCGCGCGCAGCCGAAAGAAATCGACATGCTGTTGCAGGTCACCAAACAGATTGAAGGTCATACGATTTGCGCGTTGGGCGATGCAGCGGCGTGGCCGGTGCAGGGGCTTATTCGCCATTTCCGTCCGGTGATTGAGGAGCGTTTGGCCAATGGCCCGTTGCAGGAGGCTGCTGAATAATGTCTGAGACGCAAAACAATCTGGTGAAGCTCACGGTTGACGGGCAAGCGGTCGAGGTCGCGCCCGGCACAACCATTATGCAGGCTTGCGAAGAAGCGGGCGCAGAAATTCCGCGCTTTTGCTATCACGAGCGGCTTTCCGTCGCCGGTAATTGCCGCATGTGTTTGGTGGAAGTTGAGAACGCGCCCAAGCCGGTGGCGTCCTGCGCCATGCCGGTTGCGCCCGATATGGTGGTCAGCACCACATCCGATACGGTAAAAACCGCGCGCGAAGGCGTGATGGAATTTTTGCTCATCAATCACCCGCTGGATTGCCCGATTTGCGACCAGGGCGGCGAGTGCGATTTGCAAGACCAAGCGCTCGGCTTTGGCGGCGATGCCAGCCGTTTTGACGACAATAAGCGCGCCGTTGAAAATAAGAATATGGGGCCGTTGGTGAAAACCATTATGACCCGCTGCATTCATTGCACACGCTGTGTGCGTTTCGCGCAAGAAGTTGCCGGTGTGCCGGAAATCGGCGCGATTGGACGCGGCGAGGATACTGAAATCACCACCTATCTCGAGGCCTCTTTGGATAGCGAATTATCGGGCAATGTGATTGACCTGTGTCCGGTCGGGGCGCTGACTTCGCGGCCTTATGCCTTTACGTCGCGGCCTTGGGAATTGCGTAAAACCGAGACCATTGATGTGATGGATGCGCTGGGCAGTAATATCCGCGTCGATATGCGCGGGCGCGAAGCCATGCGTATCATGCCGCGCAATCATGATGATGTGAATGAGGAATGGCTTTCGGATAAATCGCGCTTTGTGTGGGACGGGCTGAATACGCAGCGTCTCGACCGCCCGTTTATTCGCCAAGACGGCAAGCTGGCCCCGGCCAGTTGGGAAGACGCCTTCTCATTGGTTGCCGAAAAGCTGAGGGGCAAGGGCGACAAAACCGCCGCCATTGCCGGTGATTTGGTCTGCGCCGAAGGGCAGTTTGCCCTGAAGGGTCTGATGGACGCGCTGGAAAGCCCGCATATTGATTGCCGCCAAGATGGTGCAAAGATTTCCGGCTCGCGCGGCAATTATATTTTTAACGCGGGCATTGCAGGCATTGAAGATGCCGATGCGCTGCTGCTTATCGGCTCCAATCCACGCCTTGAAGCGCCGGTACTGAATGCGCGTATTCGCAAACGTTATCTGATGGGCGATTTCCCGATTGCGGCGATTGGTGAGGCCACCGAGCTGACCTATAAGGCCGAGTTTATTGGTGCAGGCACGGATACGCTGGCGGATTTGCTGGCCGGAAAACAAAGTTTTGCCGAGACGCTGAAAAATGCTGACAAGCCGATGATACTTATCGGGCAGGGCGCGCTGACCCGCGAGGATGGCGCGGCTGTGCTGGCCTCTGCTATTGAATTGGCCGAGAAAACCGGCGCGAGCTTTAATGTGCTGCATACGGCCGCCGCCCGCGTTGCGGGTCTCGACCTCGGCCTTGTGCCGGGCGCAGGCGGGCACGATGTTGCCGCCATTCAGGACGCGGCGCAAAGCGGCGCGATTGAAAATGTTATTCTTTACGGCGCAGATGAAATTGCCGGTGCGTCATTGGGCGATGCTTTTGTGGTTTATATTGGCAGCCATGGCGATCGCGGGGCGCATCGCGCCGATGTGATTTTGCCCGCCGCCGCCTATACGGAAAAGCAGGCGACCTATGTGAATACGGAAGGGCGCGCGCAAATGACCGAGCAAGCGGCGACACCCCCAGGCGAAGCGCGCGAGGATTGGAAGATTTTCCGCGCCCTGTCAGCGCGCCTTGATGTGACCCTGCCTTACGATAATTTATCGGCTCTGCGCGTGGCCATGTATGACGCCGCGCCGCATTTGGCGCAGTTGGATACGCTTATTGCGGCAGACGCGCCGCAAGCACCGGCGCATGATGGTCTGGGTGCAGACAGCTTCACCTATGCGGTGAGCGATTTCTATTTCACCAATCCGATTGCCCGCGCCTCGGCCATTATGGCCGATTGCGCCAAGGCAAAAGACGCGCCGAAAATACAAGGCGGCAGCGCAGAGGGAACCGGAACCGATGGATAGCGTGTTTTTCGACACTTATGTCTGGCCTGCGCTGATTGTAACGGCGCATTCGCTGGCGATTATTTTGGCACTGCTGGTGTCGCTGGCCTTTTTCATGCTGGCCGACCGTAAAATTTGGGCGGCGGCGCAATTGCGTAAAGGCCCGACTATGGTCGGCCCGTTTGGCTTGCTGCAAAGTTTTGCCGATATTCTCAAATATCTGCTGAAGGAAGTCATTATTCCGACCACGGCAAATAAGCCGGTATTTATTCTCGCGCCATTCGTTACCATGTTTTTGGCGCTCAGTGGCTGGGCGGTTATTCCGGTCAGCGAGGGCTGGGCGGTTGCCGATATTAATGTCGGTATTTTGTATATTTTCGCCATTTCATCGCTCGGCGTTTATGGCGTGATTATGGGCGGCTGGGCTTCCAATTCGAAATATCCATTTCTCGGCGCGCTACGCTCGGCGGCGCAAATGGTGTCTTATGAGGTGTCCATCGGCTTGGTGATTATCACCGTGCTGCTCTGCGTCGGCTCGCTCAATTTGACCGATATTGTGCTGGCGCAAGAAACCGTCTGGTTCGCCGTGCCGCTATTTCCGATGTTTGTGGTGTTCTTCATCTCGGCTCTGGCCGAAACAAATCGCCCGCCTTTCGACTTGCCGGAGGATGAAAGTGCGCTGGTTGCCGGTTTCATGACCGAATATTCATCGACGCTCTATGTCGTCTTCATGATTGGTGAATTGGCTAATATTGTTTTGATGTGCGCCATGTGTACGATTTTATTCCTCGGTGGCTGGCTGCCGCCGGTTGATATTGCACCATTTAATTGGGTGCCCGGTGTGGTTTGGTTCATCCTCAAAATGGGGCTGATGTTCTTCATGTTTGCCATGACCAAAGTTATCGTGCCGCGCTATCGCTATGACCAGCTTATGCGTCTGGGGTGGAAAGTGTTTCTTCCCTTCTCGCTCATCTGGGTCGTGCTGACAGCCGGCTTCCTGCAATATTTCGGCATGGCATCGTAAGGGGGCGCTCATGGCTTGGTTAGACCGCACTGCACGTTCTCTGTTTCTCGTCGAGTTTGTCGGCGCGCTGCGCTTGGCATTGGGCTATTTCTTTGGCCGCAAAGCGACGATTAATTATCCTTATGAAAAAGGCCCGCTATCGCCGCGCTTTCGCGGTGAGCATGCACTGCGCCGTTATCCAAACGGGCAGGAGCGCTGTATTGCTTGCAAATTATGCGAAGCGATTTGTCCGGCGCAAGCCATCACCATTGAGGCAGGCCCGCGCAATAATGACGGCACGCGCCGCACTGTGCGCTACGATATTGATATGGTGAAGTGCATTTATTGCGGCTTTTGCCAAGAGGCCTGTCCGGTTGACGCGATTGTTGAGGGGCCGAATTTCGAGTTCGCCACCGAGACGCGCGAAGAATTGATTTACGATAAAGACAAGCTGCTGGCGAATGGCGACCGCTGGGAAATTGAGATTGCCAAGAACATCGAATTGGACGCGCCTTACCGGTAGAAAATTATGACGCTTACTTCACTCGCCTTTTATTTATTCGCGACCGTCGCGGTAGCCAGTTCTTTCATGGTTATCGCCTCGCGCAATCCCGTTTACTCGGTTTTGTTTCTCATTCTGACCTTCTTTAATGCGGCGGGTTTATTCGTCTTATTGGGGGCGGAGTTTTTGGCCCTCATCCTCGTCGTGGTTTATGTCGGCGCGGTGGCGGTGTTGTTCCTCTTTGTCGTGATGATGCTGGATATTGATTTTGCCGAATTGAGCGAGGGCTTTTTGCAATATATGCCGATTGGGGCGACGGTCGGGCTGATATTGCTGCTCGAATTATTGTTGGTTTTCGGTGCGTCATCGTCATTGATTGATGCCAAGCCCATGCCGCAAGCCACGCCGGAGGGCATGACCAATGCCGAGGCTTTGGGGCGCGTGCTCTATACCGATTATATTTATTTCTTCCAGGCGGCCGGGGCGATTTTGCTGGTCGCGATGATTGGCGCGATTGTGCTGACGCTGGTGCCGTCAAATAATCCGAAAAAACAAAATATAGCGGCGCAAACCGCGCGGACGCGCGATGAAGCGGTCGAGACGGTTGATATTGAGCCGGGACAGGGTATCTGACGATGATTGGATTGACACATTATCTGACGCTGGCCGCGATTATTTTCACCATTGGCGTGTTCGGGATTTTTCTGAACCGTAAAAACGTCATCATTATTTTGATGTCGATTGAACTTATGCTGCTGGCCGTGAACATTAATCTGGTCGCCTTCTCGGCCTATTTGGGCGATTTGGTCGGGCAGGTTTTTGCGCTCTTGGTCTTAACCGTTGCGGCGGGCGAGGCGGCTATCGGCTTGGCTATTCTAGTGGTCTATTTCCGTAATCGTGGCGGCATTGCCGTTGAAGATGTCAGTCAGATGAAGGGCTAACCGAATGAGCACGTATCACGCCATCGTCTTTTTTCCGCTCATTGGTGCGGCCATTGCCGGTCTGTTTGGCCGCTTGATTGGCGACCGTCAGGCTGAATATGTCACCACCGGATTGCTGATTTTATCGGCTGTGCTGTCCTGCATTTCCCTCATTAATGTCGGCATGGATGGCGGCACGCAAAAAATCATGGTGCTGAATTGGATTTCTTCGGGCGGCCTCGATATTGATTGGGTGCTGCGGATTGATGCGCTGACCGCCGTGATGCTGGTGGTTGTCACCGGCGTGTCGTCTTTGGTGCATGTTTATTCAATCGGCTATATGAGCCATGACCCGCATCGCGCGCGCTTCTTTGCTTATCTGTCGCTTTTCACCTTTATGATGTTGATGCTGGTGACCGCCGATAATTTCCTGCAACTGTTTTTCGGTTGGGAAGGGGTCGGGCTGGCCTCTTATCTGTTGATTGGTTTTTGGTTCAAAAAAGCCTCGGCCAATGCCGCCGCCATTAAGGCTTTCGTCGTCAATCGCGTGGGCGATTTCGGCCTCATCCTCGGCATGGCGGCGATTTATTTCTCGGTCGGCTCTTTGCAATTCGACACGGTTTTCGCCTCCGCCGGTGCTTTGGCGCAAGGTCAGTTCGACTTTTTGGGCATGACCGTGCCCATGCTGACGACCATTTGCCTGCTTTTATTCATGGGTGCGATGGGCAAGTCGGCGCAGTTTTTACTGCACACTTGGCTGCCCGATGCGATGGAAGGCCCGACGCCGGTATCCGCGCTTATTCATGCCGCCACTATGGTCACGGCGGGCGTGTTTCTCGTGGCGCGCTGTTCGCCCTTGTTTGAGCTATCGCAAACCGCCCTCAATGTGGTGATTGTGGTGGGTGCCATCACCGCCTTTTTCGCGGCGACGGTCGGCTTGGTGCAAAATGACATTAAGCGCGTGATTGCTTATTCAACCTGCTCGCAGCTTGGTTATATGTTTGTCGCGCTGGGCATTGGTGCTTATCAAGCCGCGATGTTCCATCTGTTCACCCATGCTTTCTTTAAGGCGCTTTTATTCCTCGGGGCCGGTTCGGTTATTCACGCGATGGGCGATGAGCAGGATATGCGGAAAATGGGCGGCCTGCGCCAGCTTATTCCGGCGACATTTCTGATGATGTTTATCGGCACGATTGCGCTGACCGGCTTTCCGCTCACCGCGGGCTATTATTCCAAAGACGCCATTATTGAAGGCGCCTTTGCCGCGCAAGCCGCGCCGCATATGTTCGGCTTTGTGATGCTGGTCGTCGCCGCTTTCTTCACCTCATTTTATAGCTGGCGTCTTATGTTTATGACCTTTTTCGGCACCTCGCGCGCCTCCAATGAAACATTGAGCCACGTTCATGAAAGCCCGCCCGTTATGCTGGTGCCGCTGCTTGTGTTGAGCTTTGGTGCGCTGTTTGCCGGTGTGGCCTTTGCCGGATTATTTGTCGGTAGCGGGCAAACCGCCTTTTGGGCCGGATCGATTTTCACCGCCGCCGATAATCAAATCCTTGTTGAGCTGAAGCAAGTGCCCGGCTGGGTTGTCCTCAGCCCATTAGTGATGATGATTTCCGGCTTTGTGCTGGCTTGGGTCATGTATATTTATCGCCCGTCTTGGCCCGCTGAAATCGCTGCCCAGCATGATTTGATTTATAAATTCCTGCTGAATAAATGGTATATTGACGAGCTTTACGATGTCATTTTTGTTCGACCTGCCAAATGGCTGGCGCGCTTCTTCTGGAAGGGGGGCGACGGTTATGTGATTGACGGCTTCGGGCCGGATGGTATCGCCGCCAATGTCTTGCGCGTTACGCGCCGCATGGTTGGGCTGCAAACCGGTTATCTTTATCACTATGCGTTTGTCATGCTGCTCGGCGTTGCCGGTTTTGTAAGCTGGCTCATGCTGACGGGAGGTCTGTAATGACTGACTGGCCGCTGCTTTCCACCATCACATTTTTGCCGCTGCTTGGCGCGCTGTTCATCTTATTGGTGCGCGGTGACGAAGAAACCATTGCCGCCAATTCGCGCGCCGTTGCCTTATGGACGACGGTTGTCACCCTGCTGCTGACGCTGTTTATGATTAGCCGCTTTGACGGCAGTTCGGCTGCGTTTCAATTTGTTGAACGCGCCGCTTGGCTCTTGCCCGGTATTGACTACGCAATGGGCGTTGACGGTATTTCCGTGCTGTTTGTGCTGCTGACAGCGGCTTTAATGCCGCTATGTATTCTCGCCAGTTGGCACGCCATTAAGCTGCGTGTGCGCGAATATATGCTGGCCTTTTTGGTGCTGGAAACGCTGATGATTGGCGTGTTCTGCGCTATGGATATTGTGCTGTTCTATCTGTTTTTCGAGGGCGGCCTCATTCCGATGTTCCTGATTATCGGCATTTGGGGCGGCGGGCGACGCATTTACGCCAGCTTCAAATTCTTCCTCTACACGCTTATCGGTTCGGTGCTGATGTTATTGGCCATTCTCTATATGTATTGGCAAACCGGCACGACCTTCATCCCCGATTTAATGGCGCATGGCTTTGATGCCTCGGTGCAGACTTGGCTTTGGTTGGCCTTTTTCGCCAGCTTTGCCGTAAAAATGCCGATGTGGCCGGTGCATACATGGTTGCCTGACGCGCATGTGGAAGCGCCGACCGCAGGCTCGGTCATTCTGGCCGGTGTGCTGCTGAAAATGGGCGGCTATGGCTTTTTGCGCTTCTCGTTGCCCATGTTCCCGATTGCCTCCGACTTTTTCGCGCCCATGGTGTTCGCCATGAGTGCCATTGCGATTGTGTACACCTCGCTGATTGCCTTCGCGCAAGAGGATATGAAAAAGCTGATTGCCTATTCATCGGTCGCCCATATGGGCTTTGTGACTATGGGCATTTTCTCAGCCACCACGCAGGGCGTGCAGGGGGCCGTGTTCCAGATGCTGTCGCATGGCTGGATTTCCGGCGCGCTGTTTTTATGTGTCGGCGTTGTTTATGACCGCATGCATACGCGCGAAATTGCGGCTTATGGCGGGCTGGCCAATCGCATGCCGATTTATGCGGCGGTGTTTATGCTGTTCACTATGGCCAATGTCGGCTTGCCCGGCACATCGGGTTTTGTCGGTGAGTTTTTGACCATTTTGGGGGCGTTCCAAGTCAGCACTTGGACGGCGCTATTTGCTGCCAGCGGAGTCATCTTCTCGGCGGTTTATGGCTTGTCGCTTTATCGCCGCGTTACCTTCGGGCAGATTGAGCATGAGGGTTTGCAGCAAATCGCTGATATGGACCGCCGCGAAATCACCATTATCGCGCCTTTGGTGGCGGCCACGCTGATTTTCGGGTTCTGGCCAATGCCGATATTGGAACTGACAGCACCATCAATTGACGCACTGATTGCGGCCTATCAAGAAGCCCTGGCCGCGCATTTTGGGGGAGGCCAATAATGCTTCAAAATTTGACGCTTATCCTTCCGGAAATGATTTTATTCCTCGGCGCCATGGGGCTGCTGATGATTGGGGCCTTCTCAAAGGGCGACGCCACGCGCACGGTCAATCTCGGCGCAGTGGCCATTTTGGCACTTGCCGCGGTCACGGCGGGAAGTTTCGCCAATAACGCACAGGCCACGGCGTTTAGCGGCGCGTTTGTCATGGATAGCTTCGCCGCGCTGATGAAAGTGTTGACTTTCGTCGCCACCGCCATCGCCATCATCATGTCGCAAGGCTTTATGAAACTCGAAAAGCTGGCGCGGTTTGAATATGCTGTGCTGCTTTTGCTGGCGGCTGCCGGCATGGGCATGATGATTTCCGCCAATGACCTTATCGCGCTCTATATGGGCATTGAATTGCAAAGCCTCGCGCTTTATGTGGTTGCCGCCATTAACCGCGACAGCTTGCGCTCGACTGAAGCAGGCCTGAAGTATTTTGTGCTGGGCGCATTGTCTTCGGGCATGTTGCTGTATGGGGCATCGCTGATTTACGGCTTTTCCGGCTCCACCAATTTTGTTGAAATCGCTGCCGCCTTCCAACCGCAAGATGGCGTCTTGCCGATGGCGCAAGTATTGGGCTTGGTGTTCTTGCTGGCCGGACTGGCCTTTAAAATTTCCGCCGTGCCGTTTCATATGTGGACGCCGGATGTTTATGAAGGCGCGCCGACAAGTGTCACCGCGTTTTTCGCCTCCGCGCCCAAACTCGCAGGCATGGCGATTTTCTTGCGTATCATGATGACCGGTTTTGAAAATGCGCTGGTGGCATGGCAGCAAATTATCATTCTCTTGGCGATCGCCAGCATGGTGCTGGGTGCTTTCGCCGCTATCGGGCAGCAAAATATTAAACGTCTGATGGCTTATTCATCTATCGGCCATATGGGTTTCGCGCTGGTCGGTTTCGCCGCCGCCAGTGAGGCGGGTGTGGCCAGCGTCATTCTTTATATGACGCTTTATGTGGTGATGACCCTCGGCACATTTGCCTGCATTTTATCAATGCGCCAAGATAGCGGGCCGGTGGAGCGCATTAGTGATTTGGCGGGCCTCAGCCAAACCCGTCCGTTTATGGCGTTTTGCCTTGCCGTGATGATGTTCTCTTTGGCCGGTATTCCGCCCATGGCCGGTTTTTTCGGTAAATTATTTGTTTTCCGTGCGGCCATTGATGCGGGGCTTTATGCGCTGTCCATTATCGGCGTATTGGCCAGCGTCGTCGGCGCGTTTTATTATTTGCGTATCGTCAAAATCATGTATCTCGATGCACCGGCAGATGAGGTTAACGAGCCGATGCCGCGCGAGCTTTCCATTCTCGCTGGCGTTATGACCGCCTTCACCCTGTTCTTCTTTATCTATCCAGCGCCCTTGGTCGAACTGGCTGATATGGCGGGGGCGGTTTTGATGCAGGGCGGTTTGACCGCATCCGGGCTGCTGCAAGATGATGTAGCCGGTCATTAATGAGCTTGGTGAGCGAACTCCCTCAAGGCTATCAATTAAGCCATCTCGCAGAGGTGGACAGCACCAATGAAGAAGCGCGCCGCATGGCCGCGCAACATCAAACCGTGCCGACATGGATACTCGCTGACCGCCAAACCGCAGGGCGCGGACGACGCGGCCGCGTTTGGGAGTCGCCAACCGGTAATCTGATGACGACCTTATATTTGCCGCAAGCCTTTGACGCGGTTAAAGCCGGACAAATTGCCTTCGTCGCCGGACTGGCCCTGGAAAGCACAGTGCGCACATTGATTGGCGACGGCGCGGCGGTGAGTTTGAAATGGCCGAATGATGCGCTGGTAAACGGCAAAAAAGCGTCCGGCATTCTGCTGGAAAGCGCCATGCGCGATAATAAGCTCGACTGGCTGGCCGTCGGGCTGGGGCTTAATCTGGTGCACCATCCCGCCGATATGCCTTATCCGGCGACTGATTTACAAGCCGAGGGCGCAGCGCAGATAAGCAATGTGCAGGCGCTGACGCTTTTGGCGACGACTTTTGATGTGTTTTTCAAGCAATGGCAAAGCGGCGGTTTTGAAACGATTTTGCGGGCATGGCGACAAGTGGCGCATGGGCTGGGGAGGCCGATTGTCGCAAGACTGGAAAAACACCAAATCGAGGGTATCTTTCACGATATTGATGAGAAGGGTGCGCTGATGCTGAAAGACGCAAATGGCGCGACCCATATAATTGACGCAGGTGATATATTTTTTCCGGATGCCGAATAAATGACAAATAAAAACGATAAAGAATTGGTTTTTCTGCCGCTGGGCGGCACGGGCGAGATTGGCATGAATTGCAATCTCTATGGCTTTGGCGCGCGCGGCAAACGCCAATGGATTATGGTCGATTTGGGTGTCACTTTCGGCAAGCATAGTGACCCGGGCATTGACCTCATCACGCCCGATATCAGCTTTATTGAAAAGCAAAAGAAAAATCTCTGTGGCCTGCTGCTGACGCATGGCCATGAAGACCATATTGGCGCGGTGGCGCATCTTTGGCCACGCTTGAAATGTCCGGTTTATGCAACGCCCTTCACCGCGGCTTTGGTGCGCGGCAAGCTGGCTGAGGCCGGTCTGGTGGAAGAAGTGCCGCTGCATATTATTGAGCCGGACGCGCATGTTGAGCTGGGACCATTTTCCATTGATTATATTTGCCTGACCCATTCCATTGCCGAGCCGAGTGCGCTGGCCATTGAGGTTGACGGCGCGCGCATTTTGCATACGGGCGACTGGAAAATCGACCCTGATCCGGTGATTGGCAAATTGACCGAGGTTGACCGGCTGAAAGCCTTGGGCGATGCGGGGATTGACGCGATTATTTGCGACAGCACCAATGTTTTATCGCCCGGCCGCTCAGGCTCTGAAGCGGATGTCGGGCGCATGCTGGAGGAGGTTGTGAGCGATAGCACTGGCCGCGTGGTCGTCACCACTTTCGCCTCTAATGTGGCGCGGTTGACCAGCATTGCGGCGGCGGCGGTGAAAAGCGGGCGGCATTTATGCTTGGCCGGTCGCGGCATGCATAAAATTTATCAGGCGGCGCGTGAGACCGGTTATCTGACGCAATTCCCTGAAATTATTGATGAGAGCGATGCCGGTTATTTGCCGCCGGAAAAAGTGCTGATTTGCTGCACCGGCAGTCAGGGCGAAAGCAATGCCGCTTTGGGGCGCATGGCCAATGGCCGTCATCCGCATTTGACGCTGGAGCCGGGCGACCGCGTGATTTTCTCATCGAAAATGATACCGGGCAATGAGACGGAAATTCTCGCCCTACAAAATCAACTGGCGCAAATTGATGTCGAGATTATCTCGCCCGATGGCTCGGATATTCATGTGTCCGGTCACCCGTGCCGCGATGAACTGGCTGATATGTATGAATGGGCGCGTCCGCGTTCTGCCATTCCGGTGCATGGCGAGCATCGCCATTTGATTGCCCATGCCGCGCTGGCCAAAGACCTGGGCGTGGCCGAGCCGTGCCGCGTGCATAATGGCGATGTTGTGCGGCTTGCGCCGGCGCCGACTGAGGTAATTGATGCCGTGCCGAGCGGTCGCCTGCATCTCGACGGTTATATTATGACCGAGGGCGGGTCGGCGGCGCTGAAAGAGCGGCGCAAAATATCTTATAATGGCGTGGTGTTCATCGCCGTGCCGATTGATGCGGCCAATCGTTTGGCGGGGCAGGTGGAGGTCGAGCTTGTCGGTGCGCCTGCTGATGACGGCATGGTGAAGCTGACGGATTGGACGCTGGATGCGGTGGAGCGCGCCATACCGTCCAATGGCCGCCTGACGCCTGACCGCGCCGAGCAGGATATCACTCGCGCTGTGCGCCGTGAATTATCACGCCGATGGGGCAAAAAGCCCGTGGTCATTGTCAGTTTTATCAGCGTTTAGCGGAGGCGCGTTATGATTAATATCAGCTTTATTTTCGGTCTGGCGATTTACGGCATTATCTGGTTTTTGACCCTCTTCATGGTGCTGCCCTGGGGCGTTGTCTCGCAAGTTGAGCATGGCGAAGTGCAACCCGGCTCCAGCGAAAGCGCACCGGCGCGCCCGCGCATTATGTTGAAGCTCGCCATCACGACATTTATCGCCGCCATATTTTTTCTGATTGTCTATTGGCTTTTGACCAGCGGCGCTTTGGCCAATATTAATTTGCCGTTCTTTCCTGATATTCCTGAGCGCCCCTAAATACCCCTAAAGACGGCGCAGCCTGCGGCGCATAAAAAAAGCGGAACCCCAACCGAAGTTAAAGGTTCCGCTTCAAATGTGTTCCGGACAAAGTCCGAAAGGTTCCTCCCAAAACCCGAGAACGCAGTAGCTCTCATCCACCAAAAAAAATTAGCTTCTATTCGTAGCCCTGTCACCCGTTTTTTACGTTTTTGTGACATTTACTTGCGCCAATGCGAGGCCATGTTATGAGTTATGACAATAAGCCCTAGGACAAGGAAAGATTCATGCGTCTGTCGGAGTATTTTTTACCGACCCTGAAGGAAAACCCGAGCGAAGCGCAGATTGTCTCGCATCGATTAATGCTGCGCGCGGGTATGGTGCGCCAAAGCGCGGCGGGGATTTATAGCGGGCTGCCGATGGGCTTGCGCGTGCTGCGCAAAATCGAGCGCATTGTGCGCGAAGAGCAAGACCGCGCCGGAGCGATTGAGGTGTTGATGCCGACCCTGCAACCGGCAGAAATCTGGCGCGAGTCCGGGCGTTATGAGGATTACGGCAAAGAGATGCTGCGCATCACTGACCGCCATGAGCGCGACCTGCTTTATGGGCCGACCAATGAGGAATTAATCACCCAAATTTTCCGCGATAATGTCCGCAGCTATCGCGATTTGCCGAAAAACCTTTATCACATTCAATGGAAATTCCGAGATGAAATCCGCCCGCGTTTCGGCGTGATGCGTGGGCGCGAGTTTTTGATGAAGGATGCCTATAGCTTCGATATTGACGAGGCATCGGCGCGGCGCGCTTACCAAAAAATGTTTGTCGCTTATTTGCGCAGCTTTCGCCGCATGGGGCTGAAAGCCTTGCCGATGGCGGCGGATACCGGCCCGATTGGCGGCGATTTGAGCCATGAATTCATTATTTTGGCGGAGACCGGAGAATCCGAAGTCTTCTGCCACGCCGATATTCTCGACCTGCCTGTGCCGGAAGCCGATTATGAGGGCGACTTGTCGCCGGTGATTGACGCCTTTACGCAATATTATGCCCGCACGGATGAGATGCATGATGGCGATGAATTTGCCGCCAATGTGCCCGGCGATAAGCAATTAACCGCGCGCGGTATTGAGGTTGGCCATATTTTCTATTTCGGCCAAAAATATTCCGAGCCGATGAAGGCGATGGTGACCGGTCCGGACGGCAAAGATGTCGCCGTGCATAGCGGCTCTTACGGCATAGGCGTGTCGCGTCTGGTTGGCGGCATTGTTGAGGCCAGCCATGATGATGACGGCATTATTTGGCCGTGGGCAGTGGCACCGTTTCACATTGGGCTGGTCAATTTGAAAACCGGTCATGAGGGCTGCGACGCGCTATGCGAAAAACTGCATGACGCGCTGACACAAAACGGCCTTGATGTGCTTTATGATGATAGGGATGAACGCGCCGGAACGAAGTTTTCTGATATGGATTTAATCGGTCTGCCCTGGCAAGCCGTGATTGGCCCGCGTGGGGCCGATAAGGGTGAGGTTGAAGTGAAAAACCGTGCCACCGGCGAAAAGCAGGTGTTGGCATTGGATGCCGCGGTGGCTCTCTTATCCGCGCCGCCTGAAAAATAAAAGAAATGGGCAGATGAATGAGCAAGGCTTTCAGCTCTCTTGAATGGCATATTGCGGGGCGTTATTTGCGCGCCAAGCGGCGCGAGAGCTTTATCTCGGTCATTGCCGGTTTCTCTTTTCTGGGCATTATGCTGGGCGTGGCGACGCTGATTGTCGTGATAGCGGTGATGACCGGCTTTCGGGCCGATTTGCTCGACCGGATTTTGGGCGTTAACGGCCACGCCACCATTCGCGCTTATGAATCACGTTTTGTTGATCGCGATGCGCTGGCGGCGCGTCTGCAAGAGGTTGACGGTGTGGTGCTGGCCACGCCTTTGGTGGACGGGCAGGCTATGCTGTCCTCGGGCGATGCGGCACGCGGTGTCTTGCTGCGAGGGCTGCCGATTGACAAGCTGCAACAATTGCCGAGCCTTGAGGGCAATATTATTGAGGGCGCATTAGCCGATTTGGACGCGCCGAAGACGATTGCCATTGGGGCGCGTCTGGCCGAGCGTTTCGGCTTTAAGGTCGGGCAAAAAATATCGCTTATCTCGCCGCGCGGCACAATTACGCCCTTCGGCACGGCCCCGCGCTTGCGCCAGTTTAAGCTGGTGGCGATTTTTCGCGTCGGCCTGTCGGAATATGATTTGAATTTCACCTTCACCTCAATTGATACGGCGTCGCGCTTTTTCGGCTTTGGGCCGCATCAGGGCACGGTTGACGTGATTATTGATGACCCGGATTTGATAGATATGCGCGCGCCCGATTTACGCGCCGCGGCGGGTGAGGGCAATTATCTGACCGATTGGAAGCAAAGCAATCGCACATTGGCGGGGGCGCTGGAGGTTGAACGCAATGTCATGTTCATTATCCTGACCATGATTTTGCTGGTCGCCGCGCTGAATATTGTTTCGGGCCTCATCATGCTGGTGCGCGATAAGGGCCGCGATATTGCGGTGTTGCGCTCAATGGGCGCAAGCCGTGGCATGATTATGCGCGTGTTCTTCATCACCGGGGCCAGTATTGGCGTTGTCGGCACTTTGGCCGGGCTGGTCGCCGGTGTGGTGTTCAGCACTTATATTGAAGAAATTCGCCAGTTTCTGATTTGGGCAACCGGAGCCAATCTGTTTCCGGCTGAGGTGTATTTCCTTGAGCGTATGCCCGCCTTGATATTACTGGCTGATGTGGCGCAAATCGCGCTGATGGCCCTAACCCTCTCATTCCTCTCAACGCTTTATCCGGCGTGGCGCGCCGCCGCGCAAGAGCCGGTGGAGTTATTACGCAATGAGTAGCGATAATCTCGTCATTGATGGCATTGAACGCCGTTTTGAGCAGGGGCCGCGCGCGCTGAATGTGCTGCAAGGCGCGTCGCTGACATTGGCGGCGGGTGAGGTTGTGGCTCTGGTCGGGCCGTCCGGTTCGGGCAAGTCGAGCTTGTTGCATATTGTCGGCCTGTTGGAAAAGCCCGATGGCGGCACCATATCCTTGGGCGGCGCCGTGATTAATACCGAGAATGAGGCAACGCGCACGGCCTTGCGCTTGCAGCATATAGGCTTTGTCTATCAGGCGCATAATCTGCTGCCGGAGTTTACGGCGCAGGAAAATATCGCACTACCGGCGCGACTGGCCGGACGGGCGCGGGCCTCTGCCATGCAAGATGCGCTCATCGCGCTGGAGCGGCTTGGCTTGGCTGACCGCGCCACACATTTGCCGTCGCAGCTTTCGGGTGGCGAGCAGCAGCGTGTTGCGATTGCGCGCGCGCTGGCCAATCAGCCATCTCTGGTTTTGGCCGATGAGCCGACCGGCAGTCTCGACGCTGCGGCGGGAGAAAAGGT
>JAQWZC010000091.1 GCA_029253645.1 Alphaproteobacteria bacterium
AATCTGCCCGTCGCATCACAATCTGCCGAGAATCCCCAAAACAGTGCCGCCGAAAAGCAAGCCAAGGGCATGCAACTTATTGGCACATTGTTAAAGGGCACAGGCGCCGGAGGCATGCCCCTGCCCGAGAAATTCACCCAATATACGGTCGAACATTTATTCGGGGATGTCTGGCAAGGCGATGATTTGAGCTTGCAAGACCGCTCACTCATCACATGCGTCACGCTGATTGCGCTTAATCGCGAGGCCGAAATGCGCTTGCATTTTGTCGGGGCCAAAAATGTCGGTGTGCCGCGCGCCAAGCTGGAAGCCGCCATCACCCATATTGTTCATTATGTCGGTTGGCCGGTCGGCATGACCGCTTTCAAAGTGCTGAATGATGTTTGGCCGGTCGATAAGGAAGGAAATGAAAAATGACGAAAACCCGCATTTATGCGCTGGCGCTTTTGATGAGCCTCAGTGTCGCGACACCGCTTCACGCCGCCCCTTCGACGGTTTTCCATACGGTGATATTTTGGCTGAAAGCCGACACCCCCGCCGGTAAGCTGGAGGAGATTATCGCCAATACGAAATCCCTTGAGAGCCTACCAATGGTCGAGAAAGTATATGTTGGCCAGCCGATTATGAGTCCGCGTGAGGTGGTTGATGACAGTTTCTCGGTCGCCTTCACAATGGTGTTTAAAGATGAGGCCGCGCTCAAAGCCTATAATGCCGACCCGCGCCATAAAAAGAGTTCATCACGCGCCCTGCCCCATGTCGCGCGCGGCGTGATTTACGATTATAAATTCGACTAAATAAGCGAACGCATAACCCATAAAAAAGGGCGCAATCATTGCGCCCTTTCTCATTTTTGGGCAAGCGCCCTAATCAGTCAAACCATTATCCGCGAGATAGCGCGCTGTCTCAACCAGACTTTCACCCGCATGGCGCGGCTTCCAGCCCAGTATTTTCTTCGGCTTCTCGCTGGCCGTGTACATTTCTTTGCCGACAAAATTCGACAATTGCTTCACATCCGGATTGATGAACCCCATCGCCTTCACGAGGAAGTTTGGCAGCACCTTGGTCGGCGCTTTGTCAAAGCCTGCTTCGCGGAACAGAGCGGCGATTTCTTTAAACCAATACTCACGCTCACTGGCGATAAAACGCTCGCCATTGGCGGCGTCTTGTTGCATGGCCAGCAAATGCAGAGACGCCACATCGCGCACATCAACAAAGCCCAAATGAATTTTGGGACAGCCGGGCATCTCGCCGGTAATGATTTGTTTGATGAACACATTGGAGGTGCCGATATCGTCCGACATGACCGGCCCGACAACACCCGCCGGATTCACAACCGCCAAGGCCATTTGATTATCGCCGGTTTGCGCGTTGCAGATTTCCCATGCGCGACGCTCCGCCAGTGTCTTGCTTTTATTATAGGGCGGCGTCTTCGGATGATCGACATCCGTCCAATCGGCTTCGGTGAAATGGGTTTTGCCGTCATGCGTTTTATCAATGGCGGCGCAAGATGAGGTCAAAACCGTCTTTTTGACACCGGCGCGAATGGCCGCTTGCATCACGCGTTCAACACCGCCAACGGCAGGAACAATCAGTTCATTCTCATCTTTCGGCACGCCGACAGTAAATGGCGACGCGACATGCAGCACATATTCGCAGCCCTTGACCGCATCATCCCAGCCCGCATCTTTGGTCAGGTCAGCCTCGACAAAAGACAGCTTATCAGCCGACAGCCCTGCATCGGTCATGGCTTTGGTGACCTCGCCCTTGCGCGATGGCGCGCGGATTGTGCCAACGACTTCGTAATCTTGTTCCAAGAGTTGTGCGATGCAATGCAGGGCAATAAAGCCGGTTGCACCCGTTACCAATACTTTTGTCATATGTCTCTCCACTGTTTATAGTGAAAATTTAAACGAGACGTAGCGTATTGTCTAATGATATTGTTCGGTTTCACGAAACGCGCTTTGATGGCTTTATGTTTGAAAATAACATCTTCACCCGCCTGACGGAATGGCAAGCTCAGGGCCTCAAAACCGGCTTGGCGACGCTTGTCGGTATTGATGGCTCCAGCCCGCGCCCGATTGGCGCGCAAATCGCCATTGCCGAGGACGGGCAACATATCGGCAATATCTCCTCCGGCTGTGCCGAAGAGGCGATTATTGCCGAGCTGCAAATCGCGATGGCCGAGAGCCGCAATCATGTCACGCGCTATGGCAAGGACAGCCCCTATCTCGATGTCGTGCTGCCATGCGGGTCGGGGCTGGATATTTTATTTAACGGCTCAGATATCAGCCAAATAATCCAGCAAGTCGTGGCGCTTCATGCGGCGCGCCAAACCGCCTATATCACCCCGCAAGAGGATAATGGCTTGGCCGTCAGTGTCTCGCCCAATAGCGACAGATCGATGGCTTATGCGCCCGCTTATCGCTTGCATATATTCGGCGCGGGCTTGCAATTAATGAGCTTTGCGCGGCTGGCGCAGCTTATGAATTACCGGATTATCGCGCATAGCAATGATGAGGCCAGCCTCAGCGCACTGGCCGATATGGGCCTTGAGGCGCAGCCAATGACCCATCAAACGCAATTTGACAGCGCCGTCTTTGATGCGTTCTCGGCAGTCATCACCCTGTTTCACGAGCATGACATGGAGACCGGTATTTTGCAGGCTGCGCTCAATTCTGAGGCGCATTATATTGGGGCCTTGGGCAGTCGCAAAACCCATGAGCAGCGACGCCTTTTGCTTCAGCCGCATGATACGGCCCGCCCGTTTGAGGATATTATCGGGCCAGTGGGCCTCGATATTGGCGCGACCGACCCATCTGAAATTGCCCTTTCCATCTTGGCGCAAATTGTTGAGAAACGCCGCCTCGCATGATGCAGCAGCCGAAAATCGCCGCGATTATATTGGCCGCCGGTGCGTCGCATCGTTTCGGCGCGGCCGATAAGCTGCAAGCCAGTCTTGATAATGAGACCGTGCTAGGCCGCAGTCTGGCGGCTTATAAAGACGCGCCGGTGGCGCGCAAAATCGCCATTATTCGAGCCGATAAAACCCTCGCCGCCATATGTGACGCGGCGGGGTTTGAGGCAATCATCAATCATCACGCCGATAGAGGCATGGGCACCTCCATCGCTGCCGGCATGGCTGCGCTGCAAGACGAGACCCACGCGCTTATCGGGCTTGGCGACATGCCGCGCCTGTCGCCGCAAACCATTGCGCGATTGTGCCAAGCCCCGACGGACGCCGCCGGTATTGCCGTGCCGGTTTATCAGAACATGCCCGGCCATCCGCGCCTGTTTGGTGCGGCGCATTTTCAAAGCCTCGCCGGTTTGCGCGGTGAGACAGGCGGCAAGCAGATTATCGCGGCTTGTGAGCATGTCATGGAAATTGCCGTTACTGATGCCGGTGTGATGCTGGACATTGATACAAAAGACCAACTGAGCGCGACGCAGCAATGAGTGCGCTATTGCCCGTTTTGTTTTTCGGCACGGCTGCGCTTTACGCCACGGTCGGTTTTGGCGGCGGCTCAAGCTATACGGCGCTTTTGGTGATGCTGGATGACGCGGTGTGGCGCATCCCCATTGTCGCGCTGATTTGCAACATCACCGTCGTTGCGGCGGGCAGTTATTTGGCCGTCACAAGGCGGGCTTTTGAATGGCGGCAAGCTGCGCCCTTTATCATCGCCTCCGTGCCGCTGGCTTTTATTGGCGGGCTGATTGTTCTGCGCGATAACACATACATCACCCTGCTGGCCATCAGTCTGCTTTTGGCCGGATTGCGATTGCTGCTTATTCGCGACCAAACACCCGACACGCGTGCCGTGCAATCAACGCCGAAAGCCGTCGCCATTGGTGGCGCGCTGGGCTTGCTTTCCGGCATGGTAGGCATTGGCGGCGGCATTTTTCTGGCCCCCCTTCTCTATATGCTGCGCTGGGCCGATGGCAAAACCATTGGGGCGCTGTGCAGTTTTTTCATTCTGGTCAATTCATTGGCCGGATTGGCCGGACAACTTGTCAAAAACGGCGCGCAGGTCATTCCCGATATCGCCGCCTTCGCCCTGCCCCTAATGGCCGCGACCCTGCTCGGCGGATGGCTCGGCGCGCGCTGGCTGCTGGAATATTTATCGGCGCATAAAATCCGGCAAATCACCGCTTTATTGATAATTTTTGTCGCCACGCGACTGCTTCTCCAGCTATATTTTTAAGCCATGACTGATTTAACACCGCTTCAAGACAGCTTTGGCCGCCGCATCAGCTATTTGCGCCTGTCGGTCACCGATCGCTGCGACCTGCGCTGCCAATATTGCATGTCTGAGAAAATGCAATTTCTGCCCAAAAGCGAAGTGCTGAGTTATGAGGAAATGCTGTTTCTGTGCGAGGCCTTCATCCGCCGCGGCGTCAGCAAAATTCGCATTTCAGGCGGCGAGCCGCTGGTGCGGAAAGATATTATGAAGCTGATGCAGGGGCTGGGTCGCCATATCGGCGCGGGCGGATTTGAGGAACTGGCGCTCACCAGCAATGCGACGCAAATGCCGACCCATGCCGCCGCGCTGGCCGATTGTGGTGTGAAACGGGTCAATATCTCGTTGGACACGCTGAACCGCGACACGTTTTTGCGCCTGACCCGACGCGACGCGCTGCATCAAACTTTGGCGGGCATTGAGGCCGCGCAAGCCGCCGGTTTGCAGGTGAAGATAAACACTGTCGCGCTGAAAAATTATAATGAGGCAGAAATTCCGGCGCTGATTGATTGGGCGCATGGGCGCGGCATGGATATTTCCATCATTGAAACCATGCCGATGGGCTTTATTGATGAAGACCGCTTTGACCAATATGTGCCGCTTCTGCCCTTGCAAGAACGCTTGATTGAGCAGCTTTCCCTCACTGCCAGCAGCCATAAAACCGCCGGTCCGGCGACTTATTTCGACCGCGCTGCCACCGGACGCCGCGTCGGCTTCATCGCCCCGCTCACGCATAATTTTTGCGCCAATTGCAACCGCGTGCGCGTGACCTGCACCGGCGAGATTTACACCTGCCTCGGGCAAGACGGCAAAATGGATTTGCGCCCCGCCATTAAAAGTTTTGATGAAACGCAATTGCAGCAACAGCTCGACGCCGCCCTGCTGGCCAAACCCAAGGGCCATGATTTCGATATTTCGGAAGGGCAAGAAACCCCGGCCACGGCGCGCCACATGTCTGTGACGGGGGGCTGAGATGCGCGTCAGCTTTTTTGGACGACTGGCCGACCTATTAGGCAGCCGCACCCTTGATGATGCGCCCGATGATTTGACCACCGGTGCGGATTTGCGCGACTGGCTGGCACAAGCCCATCCGCAATTGCGCGACCCCCTCGCCCATTCCGGCACACGGCTGATGCTGGATAATGAGATTACCGATTGGCACATGCCGCTGCGTGAGGCCGAAGATATTGCCATTATTCCGATTGTGAGCGGTGGCTGAGATGACGCGACGCACCATTATTGAGTTAAGCGCGCAGCCTTTTGACGCCGACGCCATCGCCGCCGCCTTTCGCCAAGGCATTGAGGAAGCCGGTGCCGTGGTGACCTTTTTGGGTCAAGTCAGTCGCGAGGAAGTCGATAATCCGGTGACGGCGCTGCATCTCGACCATAAGCCCGAGGCGACGCTGGCATCGATTGAGCGCATTGCCGATAATGCCGAGGCGCGCTGGCCGCTCATAAAATCTTGCATTATTCATCGGGTCGGCACGGTGCAGATTGGCCAGCCCATTGTGTTTGTCGGCTGCGCGGCGCGCCATCGCCGCGACGCTTTTGAGGCGGCAGATTATCTGATGGATTTTCTAAAATCCGATGTGCTGTTATGGAAAAAAGAAATACGCGGCGAAACCGCCGATTGGATTGAACCGCGCCAACAAGATTATACTGACAAAAAAAGATGGGAAAGCTGATGCACGGAATTAATGAAAGCCTCGCCTTTGTGCCTGTGCGTATTGCGGTGATGACCGTGTCGGATACGCGCACCGCCGATACGGACACATCGGGCGATATTTTGGCGCAGCGCGCGCAAGATGCCGGTCACACGCTGGCAGCGCGCGCCATTGTGACCGATGATAAAGAGAAGATTGCCGCGCAAGTGCAAAGCTGGATTGATGCGCCGGATATTGATGTGGTGATTTCAACCGGCGGCACCGGCCTGACCGGACGCGACACGACGCCGGAGGCCATCACGCCCTTATTTGAAAAAACCATTGAGGGCTTTTCGGTTATTTTCCATCAAGTGAGTTTTCAATCTGTCGGCCTCTCAACGCTGCAATCGCGCGCCATTGCCGGACTGGCCAATAATACGTTCATCTTCGCCCTGCCCGGCTCCAATGGCGCGGTGAAAGATGGCTGGGATAAGGTGATTTCATTCCAACTCGACAGCCGCCATAAGCCCTGCAATCTGGTCGAGCTTATGCCGCGCCTTTCGGAAGTTTAGCATGGCCGATAAACTCACCCATATTGATGAAGATGGCCGCGCCCATATGGTCGATGTCGCCGATAAGGCCGACAGCAAACGCACGGCACGGGCGCGCGGCTTTGTGCATCTCAGCGCCGATACGCTGAAGGCCATTGCCGAGGGGCGCACGAAAAAAGGCGATGTGCTTTCCGTCGCTGAACTGGCGGGCATTATGGCCGCCAAAAAAACCTCGGAGCTTGTTCCGCTATGTCATCCGCTGCCGCTCTCGCGGGTGAAACTTGTTTTGACACCGCAAGATAACGGTATTGCCGTGGCGGCAGAAGTCGGCTGCACCGGCAAAACCGGCGTTGAAATGGAAGCGCTGACCGCCGTGTCGGTCGCCTGTCTGACGGTTTACGATATGGTGAAGGCGATGGAAAAATCGGCCAGCATCGGCCCGATTGAACTGGTGGAAAAAAGCGGCGGCAAATCCGGCGACTATGAACGAGACGCCGAATGATTTCCGTCAATGAGGCATTCGCTGCGATTGAAGCCGTAACGCCGCGCAACCAAACCGAGACGATAGAGCTTGCTGATGCGGTAGGGCGCATATTGGCCGCGCCTTTATGCGCCAATCGCACCCAGCCGCCGCGCAATGTTTCCGCTATGGATGGCTATGCCGTGCGCCAGGCCGATATGGCTCATGGCGTGAGCGTATTTTCAGTTATTGGCGAAGCCCAAGCCGGTGGCGAGTTTACCCGTCCTTTAGGAGAAGCCGAGGCGGTGCGTATTTTCACCGGCGCGATTGTGCCCGAAGGTGCCGACCACATCATCATTCAAGAAGATGTGACGCGTGATGAAAACAGCGACACGATAAGCCTAACCTCTTCTCAAAGCGAGGCGCACCACATTCGGCTGGCCGGGCAAGACTTTTCAAAAGGCGATGAATTGCTGCCGCAGGGGCGCGTTTTATCGCCTGCCGATTTGGCACTCGCCGCCAATGGCAATCACGCCACGCTCAGTGTCATCACGCGCCCGCGCATTGCCTTTATCGCTTCGGGCGATGAAATTGTGCCCGCAGGTAGTGCCACCACAGACCGACAAATCCCCGACAGCATCAGCGCCGCTTTGGCCGCAATGGTGGCGCAATGGGGCGGCATATGCGTCGCCAGCACAATGACGCCGGACGATAAAGAAGCCTTCACCGCCGCGATTAAAGCCCTGCCCGCTTGCGATATTATTGTGCCGATTGGCGGCGCGTCAGTGGGTGATTATGATCATGCCAAGGATGTTTTTTACGCGCTCGGCTTTGCGCTCATCTTCGAGAAAATCGCCGTGAAGCCCGGCAAGCCGTGCTGGTTTGCCCGGAGCGAAAGCAATTTCGTGCTGGGCCTGCCCGGCAATCCCAGTTCGGCTATGGTCACGGCGACCTTATTTCTAAAACCGCTCATAGCGCAATTATCGGGGCGGCAAACGCAGCACCCTTGGACGCAAGCCTTGCTGACCGCGCCGCTTCACGCCAATGGCAATCGCGAGAATTATTTGCGCGGCACTTATGCGCTGAGCGAGGGGCGCGTCGAAGTAGAGATTGCGGCGCGCCAAGACAGCGCCCTGACCACGGTTTTTGCCGATGCAAATTGTTTGGTGCAGCGCATGGCCAATGCGCCGCCGCTCATCGCCGGAGACAAAGTCACTATTTTACCGCTTTAAGCAGGCGGCTTATTTGCCGTTCACATGCTCGACATAAATCGGGGATGACCAGGCACGTTCTTCAACTTCGCCCAAGCAATCATCACCCTCGGCCGTGCGGCCATCGCCGTAACAAATATCAACCTTGGTGCAATTGCCTTCATCGTCAAAAGTGCAGCGCAGATTATCGGCGTTGATTTTAAACGACGGCTCCTGAATGGCGCGGGCATAATAGGTCGCCATGCGGTCGCTGCCGGCAAATTCCGGGTCGGTGAATGTCGCCGCGCAGCCATTGCCTTTATCATTGCAGGCAATAGTCTTCCACGGATCCTCAATTAGGTTTTCGACGGGCTCGCCTTCACGAATTTGTGGGCGAATACGCACAATCTCAAAGCGGGTGATTTTCATCCGCTCATTGGACGGGTTAAAGCACTCATTGGCGCAGAGTTTTTGAATGCGGTTCGCCCCCAGCGCATCAACCGTCTCATCGGCGCAGCCCGGCTTTTGCTTGTGCGCGCCAACCGCCTTCACCTCAAATACCGGCGATTGCTGCTGCTTGGTGGTGCTGCCCATCGGCACACCGTCTTTTGTGTTGAACCAAAGCAGAATGCGCGCACCGCTTGTGCCGTATGTTTCGCGGCGTTTAATGGCGGCGAAAACTTCTTCGCGTGAGCGGCCTTCGGAATGAACAGCCGCCAGACCGCCGGTTGTCCAGAAACTGGCTTGGCGTTCCATCTCGGTTGCGCCAAAGCCGCGCTCCAATAATTCATTGCGGCTCAAATCAAGCGGCTCGCTGCTTTTCGCCTCTTTCGGATAGATGCGGTCAACCCAACCATCGCGCACCCGCACCGATTCCGTTGTGCGTAAGCGGTCGGTATTTTTATATCCGGTGCCGGGCCGGGCGCGGTGATTATCGCTCGAAGCGATAATGCCCCAATTGAGGCGTGTCGGATTTTCGGGGTCGTCAAAATTACGAATGGCCAGCGCATATTGCACGCTATTGCCCGGCCGATGCCCGAAGCTTGGCAGGAAGCAATCGCGACACTGCCCGGCGTCGAGCCATTCCTCAATCTGGGCGCCCGGTATGGACAAATGCGCCGCAACACTGCGACCGGCAGTCAAGCTCCGCGTCTTGGCAGCGCGCGCCTCACATACGGCTTCGCCATCGCCATCATCAAGACAACGGCTTTTGATAATCTCTCCGGCGCGCCAGCAGACGGGCAAATAATCCTTGGTCGGAAGCGGACAAACGCCGAGCATGGTCTCAAGGTCATAATCCAGAGCCGCGCGCCACGGGCGATATTCCTCAGAATTGCCGTGGCCTGACATAATCTCGACCAGTTCCATTTTCTCCGGTCGGTTTTCCGCCTTTAAGTGCTTGTCGAAAGTAACCCCGGTCGGCGTGTAAAAACCCCAACTTGTGCCATGCGGAATAATCAATGGGTCGAGATTTTGGGCTTCCAAACTATCGACCAAACCGCCCGGCGTTTCGGCAATTTCAAAACAGCTTGCGGGCAGCTCGGCGGGCGGCGTGTCGGCGTCGCATAAATCCACATCCGCCGCCTCTTGCAAAAAGCGGCGCACATCAAAATAATTCTGGCGATTGGGAAAATCACCAAAGGCCAAAGGCAGCGGGATAAGGTCTTTGCCATTGGTGCGTAAGGCTTGCACCGTAATGCCGCCCGAGGCGATGGGGCGCTTGGCCAATTCGCTATCGTCCAGCCCTTCAAAAATCACATTTTTATGGCCGAAATGCTCGTCCGGCGTTTGCCCGACTTGCGTCCACTCAAAGCCGACAAAGCTCACCATATCGGGATTATCGCCATTACTTGAAACCGCGTTACAGGCGCGGATAGAGTCTTTTGTCTGTTGCCAACGCTTCGGCGTCGCCACCTCAGCATGATCGGTAATGGCCCAGAAATCGAGCGCTGAACAATGGCGTGCATAATCGCAGGCATCGGCCAATGGGTGCGCGCCCTCGCCGCCATAAATCGGCAGCGACCATAAAAACGCATCGGTTGAGAAAGTCGTATGCACATGCAAATCACCAAATAGGATTTGCTTTTCAGGCGCCTCATTCAGACCGGCCGAGATGGCAGCCATTTCGGCTTCACGCGCAGCCACCAAAACATCGCTGCGCGCCGTGCCGGTAATCTCTCCTGCCCCACGCGACCGGCCAAACCAGTCATCATAGGCGGCGTAAATATATAATCCTGTCAGGCTGAAAAACAGAGCTGCAAGGCTGATGGCGAATTGTTTTCTCGATGTCATGAAGCGCTCCCTATGCGTCATCATCTCTTTTGACACTATCCGTGTCAATTATTCTTATTACTTTGGCAACAGCTTAAATGTCGCCGAGGCCTTTGACACTAAAGCGCCATCCGCATCAAACAGGCTGGCTTCGCTATAGGTCACGCTGCGCCCCATGCGGAGCACTTTACCCTTGGCAATATACTTGCCCGGCTTGCCGGCTTGCAAATAGCTGGTCTTTAATTCCAGCGTTGCGTGACCGC
>JAQWZC010000114.1 GCA_029253645.1 Alphaproteobacteria bacterium
CTTCCAGCTTGGCGCGCGGCACACCGACATTTTTGGCCCCGACAAAATGCAAGCGCATTTCGGCCTCGCGATTAAGCGCAATCAGCGTGACGCATGTGATGAATGAGCGGTCTTGCAAGCTCAAATCATCGCCCTGCCAGACATCCCCGAATAAATGTTTGACCGTATATTGGGTGAATTTCTCGGGCAGGGGCATGCCTCCGGCGCCTGTGCCATTTAACAAAGTGCCAATAAGTTGCATGCCCTTGGCTTGCTTTTCGGCGGCACTGTTTTGGGAATTCTCGGCAGCTTGTGATGCGACGGGCAGATTGGCCAGCAGCAGGGCAGCGGCAAAAATACCGACAAGTCCGAATGTTGATTTCGTAGAACGCATTTTTTTACTTTCTACCGTCAGCTTTTTGTGGCGGCTTTAATCTCATTATATGAAATGGGCAGGCGCAGCGCGCGATAGCCCGTGGCTTGGCGAATAGCATTGGCAATCGCTGCCGGTCCGGCAATCAAGGCGACCTCACCCGCACCGGCGGGCGGAATGCCCGGCTGGTCGATAATGTCGGCGTCGACATGCGGCATATCCTCCATACGGGGGATGGGGTAATTGTCGAAATTCGAGCTTTGAATTGTGTCGTCCCCAATCTCGAGTTTCTCCATCAGCGCCATGCCGACACTCCACGCAATATTGCTTTCCATCTGGGCGCGCAATTGGTCGGGATTAACGGCCAGGCCGACATCCTCAACACAGCTCATATGCGTCACCTTAATGGTCTGGGTTGCCGCATCGACAAACACATCGGCGCTGGCGGCGACATGGCAGCGATGCTCATAAATGCCGCATGCATAACCGCGCCCATAGCCTTTGCCCTTTGGCAGCGGGCGCTTTTCGGCCATCTCGCGCACCCGCTCCAAACAGGCTTGCAGACGCGGATGCGCGCCGTCCATTTGCTCAATTTTATAATCAACCGGATCGCGTCCCAATTTCAGGGCCAGCTCATCAACCGCCGACTCGCGGGCAAAGACAGCCGGACCGGCATTTAAAGAACGCCAAACGCCGAGGTCAATCGGCAGGTCAACATCGCTGAATTCAACACGGTGATGGGGCGCAGCATAGGGTGTCACCGCGCCGCGCACCGTGCCGATATCTTCGCCCAAGCGCATGACCGGCAACAGCCAACCGGGCAGACGCTCGCGCGCCAGCACAATATGACCGGTAATATAGCCATGCCACCAATCCGACAGATTGCCTTTATCATCGGCGGCCAAACGAATTCGATGCGCCGAAGCCGGGCGGCTGCGGCTGCACATAAACTCATCGGCGCGCGCCCATTGCACTTTCACCGGCTGCTTAACGGCGCGGGCCAGACGCACCGCGTCCATTTCGACCTCATAATGCTCGCGCCCGCCAAATCCGCCGCCCATGCGCTGCGGATAAATCACCACATCATCATCATCCAATCCGGTATCGAGCGCGGCCAAGCGTTTCATCGCAAAGGCGTCTTGCGTGCCCGTCCAGATTTCCAGCCTATGCGCGGCACCGGCCGGATTGAAACGCGCAATCGCGGCGCGCGGCTCTTGCATGGCATGGCTTTGGGTCTGCACCTCAAAGCGCAGGTCAATATCCCAATCGGCATCGCGGCGATGATTATCATCCTCGAATATGTGTTCCAATTCGCCTTCCGCCATGCGCGCATCGACGTCAATTATCTTGGCAATCTCATCATCATTAATCGGCTGTTCGAGTTGCCAAGTGACTTTGATTTGCGCCA
>JAQWZC010000137.1 GCA_029253645.1 Alphaproteobacteria bacterium
ATCCTCGGCCAAAAGGCGGCCATGCAGATAAAGCGTGGCGTCTTTAACCTTGGCCAAAGCGGCAATCGGGGTGCGACACGAGCCGTCAAGCGCGTTTAAAAAAGCCCGCTCCGCCGTCACACAGGCAGCCGTGTCGGCGCAATGCAAGGGCGCAAGCAAGGCCAAGCCCGCCTCATCATCGGCGCGGCATTGCACCGCCAAAGCGCCTTGGCCGGCGGCGGGCAGCATTACATCCGTATCGAGAGGCAGCGCGCCCGTCGGTGTCACTTCAAGCCGCGCCAGTCCGGCGGCGGCAAGCAATGTGGCATGCATACTTTGGGCGCTTAATTTATCCAGCCTTGTGCCGACATTGCCGCGCAGAACACTGATTTTCAAATCCGGTCTGACGCGCCATAATTGTGCTTGGCGGCGTAAGGAGGCGGTGCCGATATGCGCGCCCTCGGGCAGGTCGGATAAATCTTGCACATTGAGGTCTGGTCGCGGCACCAGCATATCGGCGGCATTGGCGCGCGCCAATATGGCGCCCAATACCAAACCGTCCGGGTCTTGGGTCGGCAAATCCTTGAGGCTGTGCACGGCGAAGTTTAATGAGCCATCCAATAATCCGGCTTCAAGTTCTTGCGTAAACAAGCCCTTGCCACCCAATTCGGATAATTTGCCGTCCAGCGCGCGGTCACCTTTGGTGGATATTTTTTCAAGGCCGATGCGCGCCTCATCCAAATCATGGGCGGCGCATAATTGCGCGGCGACCATCTCGCTTTGACGCAAGGCCAAAGGCGAAGCGCGTGTGCCGATGATAATTTCTTGTTCTGCCAAACCCGTTTCCATTACCCGCCCATTATCCTGCATTACCGTGTGCGCAACAAAACTTGCACCGCATGTGCAGTCATTTATATAGGGCTATAGATAAGGCACTATATAAAGACACTATATAAAGAGATGATATTTGCCGTCCCTTACGGCTCATCTCATAGCAAGGAAACTGATGGCGGCAAACCATATATATGTCTTGGGGCTGG
Organism: Alphaproteobacteria bacterium; assembly: GCA_029253645.1. Taxonomy (GTDB): domain Bacteria; phylum Pseudomonadota; class Alphaproteobacteria; order RS24; family RS24; genus UBA8337. The sequence goes on from JAQWZC010000137.1 coordinate 1,020, forward strand.
AAACAAGCTGCGACGAAACCGCCGCCGCCATTGTTGAAGTGCCGGTTAAAGACGGCGCGCCGACCGGCCCGGGGCGGATTTTGGCCAATCAGATTTTGAGCCAGATTGACACTCATGCGCCATATGGCGGCGTGGTGCCTGAATTGGCGGCGCGGGCGCATTTGAGCCATCTCGACACTTTGGTCGCCGCCGCCTTGCAAGACGCCGATATGACGCTTGATGATATGCATGCAATTGCCGCCACCGCCGGCCCCGGGCTGATTGGCGGTGTGCTGATTGGCTTAACCACCGGCAAGGCGTTGGCTTTGGCGGCGCAAAAACCCTTTATCGGGGTCAATCATCTCGAAGGCCATGCGCTTTCGGCGCGGCTCAGCGACCCCGTAGCCTTTCCTTATTTACTGCTGCTGGTTTCGGGAGGGCATTGCCAATTGCTGAGCGTCACCGCGCTGGGCGATTACACGCTTTTGGGTCAAACCCGGGATGATGCAGTGGGCGAGGCTTATGATAAGGCGGCAAAATTAATGTCGCTCGGCTATCCGGGCGGGCCTGAAATAGAACAGCGCGCGCGCCAAGGCAATCGCGCCGCCTATGCCCTGCCGCGCCCGCTTTTGGCGGATAATCGCCAGGATGAAAACGGCCTGCCGCTCAATTGTGATTTTTCATTTTCCGGTCTCAAAACCGCTTTGCGCCAAGCGGCTGAAAAAGCCGCGCCGCTCAATGATAATAAAGTCGCGGATTTGGCCGCCTCTTTTGAGGCCGCCGTGGCGGAATGTCTGAGCACGCAAACGCGCCGCGCCATGCAGATATTTCGCCATGATTTATCATCAGCAGCACAGCTTAATCTAGTGGTCGCCGGTGGGGTTGCCGCCAATCAATATTTGCGTCAGGCCTTGAGGGATGTCGCTGAGGCCGAGAATTTTGCGCTATTTGTGCCGCCGGTGGCGCTGTGCACGGATAATGCGGCGATGATTGCGCGCGCCGGCGCCGAGCGTTTTATCGCCGGTCATATTGACGCCGCCCCGATGGCCATACCGGCGCGGGCGCGATGGCCCTTATCCGACTGACACGCGCCGACATCCAAAATTATCAAAAAAAATGGCTCCGATGGGGGAGGACCATCGGAGCCTGTATTGGCCTGGAGGGAGGCCGTTTGTAATCATAATGGGAGGGTTATGATTACGTATCGTCTTCGGAGGGAGGGTTCCTTAGACGATGTTAATTCCTGCAACTGTATGGGTGACAAGGGCCACGCCATAAAGAGCCAAAAGGGCCGATGCAAGGGCCGGAGCGCTTACAAAGTGTGTCAGGGAGAAAATTTGTTTCAACATGGTTTCTGTCTCACTGCGTTCGGGTTCATCTTCTATAACGAGGCCACAACATATTCCTGTCACCGCGTTATGACTATTATATAGCACATTCGATAATAAAAAACAATGAATAAATTGAATTTTATTCAATGTTTTTCCAGCAAAAGTGAAATTATTCTATCTTACTGATTTAATTATCTTTTTAGAGGCGGTGACTATCAAAAG
>JAQWZC010000145.1 GCA_029253645.1 Alphaproteobacteria bacterium
ATCCTCGAATATGTGTTCCAATTCGCCTTCCGCCATGCGCGCATCGACGTCAATTATCTTGGCAATCTCATCATCATTAATCGGCTGTTCGAGTTGCCAAGTGACTTTGATTTGCGCCACAGCGGCATCCACCGCGCTTGGCGTTTTGCATACGACGCCGACAAAATCATCTTCGCGCACCAGCTTGACCAGACCTTTGATGCCATACACGCCGTTTGTGTCCAGCGTGTCGAGGCGGGCATTACGCACGGGCGGCTTAACGGCACGGCCATGTAAAACGCCTTCCATCGGCACATCAGCCGTATAAATCGGCGCGCCGGTAATCAGCTTTTCCATATCAAGCGGACGGGTCGGTCGCCCGACTTGCGTTTTCTTGCGCGTCTTGTCGAAAGTATAAAGCGCGGGCAGGGGCTTGGCCTCGTCAAACTCAACCACGGCCGGCGTGTCGTCCAGCAAATCGGCATAGGCCAATCGCTCATTCTCTGCCGTGGTGAAGCCGCCCGGCGCGTCGAGAATTAAATCCATTGGTTTATTCAGCTTGGCCGCAGCACGGGCGCGCAGATTTTCGCGCAATATGGCAGCGGCCACGGCGGTCGGGTGCGAGAAGGCGGTCATTGACATGCTGCCCGCGGTCAGCGCAATGGGTGCCACTTCGCTGGTATTGGGCGTGACGCCCTCAATATCCGTGACATTAATATTTAATTCTTCGGCGACAATTTGCGCCAAACCGGTATTGCTGTTTTGGCCCATTTCCATGCGCGGGAAATACATCATGCATTTGCCGTCTTGGCGGATTTGAACCCAGCTGATGCCGGACGCATTATTGGGAAAAATAATTGTCGGCGCGACGGTCATAGCGCGATTACGCAAAGTATAAAGCGCGGTCACACCACCGGCGACCCAGCCCGTAGCAATCAGAAAATTACGGCGTGAAAGTTTGGCCATTAGCTTGTCTCCTGCATGGTAAGGGCGGCGCGCTTAATGGCTTTGCGAATACGGTCATATGTGCCGCAGCGACATAAATGGCCGCTCATGGCGGCGTCAATATCGGCGTCACTCGGATTGGGGTTATTTTCCAGCAAAGACGCGGCCTGCATAATTTGGCCGGACTGGCAGTAACCGCATTGCGGCACATTCTCGTCGAGCCAAGCCTGTTGCAGCGGGTGCAAGGCGCCATCCGCATCAGCGAGGCTTTCAATGGTCAAAATCTCTTTATCGGTTGCCTCGGCAACCGGCAGCAAACAGCTTGAAACCGGCGCACCATTAACATGCACAACACACGCGCCGCATTGACCAATGCCACAACTAAACCGCGACCCGACCAGCCCCAACTGCTCGCGCAGTACATTTAAAAGGCTTTCACCCTGCCAGTCTTCAGCGATTTCGTGGATGTCTCCATTTACATTTAATTTCACGGCAACCCCTCCATTTGCCAAAAGCGTAAACGAGACGATGCGTATTGTCTAGGATTCTATCGGCTCAAATATGGGGATGAAGGAAGGCGGAAATTAGGAAAGCGGGGCGAGCGCCTGATTAACCAGCTTCTTAATATAGGCGGCATTGACCGTCTCAAAACGAATAAGGACTTTATACCAAACCGCGCCGTAAAGCTGGTCAATGGCGACGTCAATATCGGCCTCCGCCGGAAACAGTCCTTGCTCTTGCGCTTCCCGAAACGCCATGCGAATGAGCGCGATGCGCGGCAGGTAAACCGCCTCCGCCATGCGGCTATAAAGTTGCGGGTCGCGATGCGCTTCAGCCAAAATGCAAATGGCGGCTTGGCGGCAATCCGTGCGGCTGATGGTTTTACCAAAGGCCAAAAGCGAGGCCTCCAAATAATCGCGCAAGGGTGTCTTCTCATCATAAACCGGCAGGGGCGGCAGCAATCGGTCGCGCCAAACCTCAAGCACCAAATCGGCGCGCGAGTCCCACCAGCGATAAATTGTTTGCTTGCCGACACCGGCTTCACCCGCCACTTTTTCTATCGAAAAATCAATATAACCATTTGAGCCAAGCAGCTTCACCGTGGCGTCGAGAATGGCCTTATGAGAGCGGGCATTGCGGCGTTTCTTTTGATGGGGTGTCGTTTCAGACATAGCGCGACGGCTTTCTTCCGAAGAAATTTCTGCACCAATCTTTATCGCTTTGCCAAATCAATGCAACCCAAATGAAAACCGGCCCGCGGATAAGAGGCGTAATGAAGGGGCTGATTGATGCGCGCGTGGCTTCTGCTATAAGCCGCATATGGAAGAGTGCGATGTCATCATTATCGGCGCGGGCGCAGCCGGGCTT
>JAQWZC010000147.1 GCA_029253645.1 Alphaproteobacteria bacterium
GGTCGCCGATACGGCATTGGTCAAAATTGAGATTACCGACGCTGAGAAAGAAAACGACACGCGCTATGAAGTGCGCCAAACAAACGGCACTGCCGTGCCTGATTGGGTTCAAGTCAATATGCAAACCGGCGAATTGACGATTGAAGCGCCTGAGAATGTATCCGGAATTGAGCTGCTGCTTGTCGCGACCGGCAATGGCGAGCAACGGTCGATTGAACTTGATGTTAATCTTGACGAAATGCTAGACCGCGGTGCGGCCGACAATACTGAGCCGTCGACCGATAATTCAGGAAAGGCCTCAGGGCGAGACGAGACCGGTCAATTCTTGCCGCTTGACGCACAAATTGAAGATGCGCTGGCCGGAAACAATTATGGACGCGACATTCAACACGCGCTGAACGACCATGCGTAAAACAACCTGCAAAATATTTGCCCTTTGTCTCGGCGGATGGCTCATGCTTCCTGTGCCGCTTTTGGCGCAAGAAATGTCGGCGCGTGGATTGGTTAAGGCTAAATCGCGCGCCGTGCTGGCTAGTGAAATCGGGGCGGTGGTCAGTCAAACGCCGTTCCGTGCCGGTGACCCGTTTCAAAAAGGCGATATGCTCATCGGCTTTGATTGCCGCCTGCTAAAAAGCCAGAAAGACAAGGTTGCAGCGCAGGAAAAGGCTGCCAAAGCTCAATTGGCCAATGCCATTGACCTCGAGAAAATGCGCTCCATCGGCAAGCTGGAAGTCACTTTGGCCAAGGCAGAAAATGATAAAGCCCGCGCTGAATTAAACATCGCCTCGCTAAATGTTGAGCGCTGCCAAATCAAAGCCCCTTATGACGGCATGGTGGTGCAGCTGCTGGTCAATCAATACGAGAGCATTGATTTGCGCCGCAATCTGATTGAAATTGTCTCATCCTCCGAATTGGAAGTGGAGGTCATCGCGCCCGCCAATTGGCTGACCAAAGTTAACAAAGGCCAAAAGGCGCAAATGCAGATTGATGAATTGAACAGAAGCGCGGCGGTTGAAATCATCGCCATTAGTGGCGCAGTCGATCCGGTTAGCCAGACAGTGCTTATTCGCGGGCGGATAATTGAAAAACCCGACGGCCTGCTGCCCGGCATGAGCGGGGCCTTTAAGCCATGATGGACACCAAGGCGGCAGACCTCGGCAAATTGCTCACATTGGAGCAGGATATCCGCCTATCAGCCAGCCTCAGCGAACTAACGCATTTAATCTGTAATCGAAGCCGCGAGATTGTCGATTACACGCAAGCCGCGCTGGCAATTCAGGCCCCGACCGGACAAATGCGGATTACCGGCTTTTCCGATATTGCCGTAGTTGACCGCACCGCGCCCTTGGTGACGTGGCTGGAACAGCAATTGCTGGGGCTTGAAGTCGAGCCGGAGTTTGTCGAGCCGACTGCCAAATTGCGCGAGACAGTGGCTGATTTAGTGCCGGAACATATGCTCATTTTGCCCCTTCATGCGCCCGCCAAAGGGCTTTTGGGCGCGTTTATCGTCACCCGCATGAAAGCCTTCTCGGAAAGCGAGAAATCGCTGCTGACCCATATGGCTTCGGTATATGCGCATGCCCTCGCCGCGCATCGCGATATCCCTTTATTGGTGCGCGTTAAAGCCGCCGTGAGCGGACGCCGCAAATGGGCCATCGCGGCGGCGGTAGGCTTGGCGCTGATTTTCCCCGTGCATCTGACCGCCGTGGCTCCGGCTGAGATTACCGCTGCCGAGCCGTTTATTATAGCTGCGCCGATGCATGGCGCGGTAGAGCGCGTTTTGGTGAAGCCCAATCAGCAGGTCACAAGCGGCCTGCCGATTATCCAATTGGTTGATATCGACCTTAAAAATCAGCTTGAAATCGCGCGGCGCAGTCATCGTATCGCCGAGGCGGAATTACTGCGCGCCCGTCAATTGGCGTTTTCAAGCATTGAGGATAAAGCGCTATTGGGCGAGCTGGCCGCGCAAGTCGCGTTAAAGCGCGCCGAAATGAACTTTGCCGAGACCCAATTGGCGCGCGCCACCATACGCGCCCCGCATGACGGTATTGCGATTATTGACGACCCGCGCAAATGGCAAGGCCGTCCGGTCGCCACGGGCGAGCAAATTTTAAAGCTGGCCAAAGCCGATAATGTCGAGGTGCAAGTCGCCCTGCCCGTCGCCGATGCCATCACGCTGGCGCAGGGCAGTCGCGCCAATGTGTTTCTGGATATTGACCCGTTTACCCGATATCGCGCCAGCATTGTCAGCGTGCCCTATCAGTCGAGCCTGACCGAAAGCGGTATTTTGGCTTATTATGTGAAGGCCCAATTAAGCGATGAACAAGAGCCGCCACGCATTGGCTTGCGCGGGTCGGCGCGGCTTTATGGCCCGCGCACGACGCTGTTTTATTATCTGTTCCGCCGCCCGATAACCGCCTTGCGCCAAATGATTGGGGTCTAGCGATGGATGTCCCCGTCTTACGTCAGGATTTACGGCTTTTACCCGGCAATCGTGATGAGGCGGGCGATGCTGGCTGGCTGCTTTATGACCCATTGCGGCATCAATATTTTGCCCTCACCCGCACCGCGCTTTTGCTGCTGCGCCTGTTGCCGAAAATCACCTCACTGGATGATTTAAAAGCGCAATTGGCGGGCGATGAGGTGCAGGTGGATGACCAAGAAATCGAGAAGTTTCTGTTTTTTCTCGACTCGAATTTTCTGTCCGTCGGCAGCGATGCGCGCCATATCGAAAAAATCGCCACCGAGCATAAAAAGCGGCAGCACCATTGGTTCATGTGGCTGGTGCATAATTATCTATTCATCAAAATTCCGCTGATACGCCCTGACCTCATGCTGGAGAAATTGCTGCGCGTGACGCGGCCCTTGGCGTCGCGTCCGGCGCGACTGGCGACCTATGCGCTCGGCCTATACGGCTTATTTGCGCTTATCTGGCAATGGGAACAATTTGTCACGACCTTTGACCATTTCTTTAACTGGCAAGGCTTGAGCTATTATCTGCTGGCCTTGATTGGCGTCAAAATCGCTCATGAATTGGGCCACGCGCTGGTGGCCAAGCATCACGGCTTGCGCGTCAGTTCTATGGGCGTCGCCCTGCTGGTGCTGTTTCCGGTGCTTTATACCGATAATACCGATGCATGGCGGCTAACCGACCAGCGCAAGAAATTGCAAATCGTGCTGGCCGGTCTGATGGTCGAATTGCATATCGCCCTTTTGGCTTTGTTTAGTTGGGGTGTTTTGGATGACGGCCCGGCCAAAAGCGCTGCGTTTTTTCTCGCCACCACCAGCATAGCCGGTTCACTTCTGGTCAATCTCAGCCCATTTATGCGGTTTGACGGTTATTATGCATTGGCTGATTTTCTTGGCATGCAAAACCTACAGCCCCGCGCTTTTGAATTGGCGCGCTGGCAACTACGCCAATGGCTGTTCGGGCTGCCGGAAAATGTGCCCGAACCCTTTGCCCCGGGTAAGCATTTCTTCCTCGTCATTTATAGTTTCGCCACTTGGATTTACCGCCTGTTTCTATTTATCGGCATCGCGCTGCTGGTCTATTTCATGGCCTTTAAAATACTCGGACTGTTTTTATTCTTTGTCGAAATCATCTGGTTCATTCTGCGCCCCATATATACCGAAATGCGACGCTGGTGGGATAAGCGCGCCCTGTTTTCCCTCAACCGCCCGACCCTCCGCAGCGGCTTTATTTTTCTATTTCTGGCGGGGCTGGCTTTTATGCCCTGGCGCATGAGCATCAGCACACCGGCGGTTTTGGAAAGTGGCAAGCAAATTCCTATCCATTTAAAAGAAGCGGCACAAATTGCCGAGCTAAGGGTTCAGAACCACCAATATGTGGAAGCCGGTGCGGTGTTGCTGATTGCCGCGCAACCCGCTTTGGCGCATGACATTGAAAGCACAACGCGCAAGACGCGGCTTTTGGAATTGGAACTGCGCCGCTACGCCAATTCGCGCAATGATTTGAACAATAAGCTGGTAACCGAGCAAAAGCTGGCGGAGATGCAAAGCCGGTTGCGTGCGCTTATGGCGCGCCGTGCCGAATTGACATTGCGGGCGCCCGCCGCCGGATATTTGCAATTATCCGGCCCGCTCACTGCCGGCCAATGGGTGCAGCCCAGCAATCAATTATTCTTTATCTTTGATATGCAAAGCCCGCAAATCATCGCCTTTATTCGTGAGGAGCAAATGCATCGCATCAGCCCCGATAGCGCGGCCAGCTTTATTGCCAGTGATGGCGTTCACGCGGCCATGCGGGCGCATATTGAGAGCATTGATGAAACCGCGGTGGAAAGCGTTACCTATCAGGAAATGTCGTCAGAGAATGGCGGGCCGATTGCCGTGCGCCGAGACAAAGCAGGCGGCACGCCGCGACCGGAGGACGCCTATTATAAAGCGCTGGCCCGTCCGGCCTCGCAAGGCGGCATCGTTAATCATAATATTGTCGGCGAGCTGCACATTAAAACTGCTCCCTATGCGCCGCTTGGGGCATTGTGGAATAAAGTCGCCGCCCTGCTGGTGCGCGAAAGCGGATTTTAAGGTTAAGACGCGCCGCGCCGCCGCATTATTATTGCGGCTTCATCAATTCATAATCGGTGACATGTTGGCGGCATCGGCTTGATGCATCGCACCCGCTTGCATGCTTGGCCCCCAAAATAGACCTAACGACCATGCCATATTTACCATTA
>JAQWZC010000149.1 GCA_029253645.1 Alphaproteobacteria bacterium
GGTCGCCCCGCGGCGGCATGGTCCATCTCGTCTTGGATGTGCGCCATCACCGTGCTGCGCAAGGTCAGCGGCGACATAGCCAGTTTTTTTAAATCGGTCGGCTCGGCATAGCCGGTAAAAAAATTGAACACTTGCGAGGCATCAGCAACAATCTCGCGGTCGCAGGTAAACAAAGATAAATCGGTATAGGTCTTGGCGTTTTGCGGATGATAATTGCCCGTTCCCAAATGCACATAAGTGCGTAAGCCCTCGCTTTCGCGGCGCACCACAAGGCTTACCTTGGCGTGGGTTTTTAACTGCAAAAAGCCGAAGACCACTTGCACACCGGCGCGTTCCATATCGCGCGCCAAACGAATATTGGCCGCCTCATCAAAGCGCGCCTTCAACTCAACCAAAGCCGTCACAGACTTGCCCGCCTCGGCCGCCTCAATCAAGGCCTGCACAATCGGGCTGTCATCCGTGGTGCGATAGAGTGTCTGCTTAATCGCCATAACATCGGGGTCAGCCGCCGCTTGGCGCAAAAATTGCACCACCACATCAAAACTCTCATAAGGGTGATGCACCAGAATATCCTTCGCGCCAATGGCCGAAAAACAATTGCCGCCATGCTCGCGAATACGTTCCGGAAAACGCGCCGTGAAAGGCGGAAATTTTAACTCAGGCGCGGCCGGGCCGAAAAGCTCGACCGTCTGCGACAGGCCGACCAGCCCATGCACGGCAATCACGCCGCGTTCATCAACCTGCAATTCCTTACGCACCAGCTTTTGCAGATTATCGGGCATATCGGCATCCAGCTTCAGGCGAATGACCGAGCCGCGCCGCCGCCGTTTCAGTGCGCTTTCAAAAAGCTGCACCAAATCCTCAGCTTCTTCCTCAACCTCAATATCGCTGTCGCGAATGACGCGGAACATGCCCTTGCCCAGCACCTCATAGCCCGGAAAAGTCTGCTCAACAAAAGTCGAAATCAGCGTCTCAAGGCGCACAAAATTCAGCCCGACATCGCCCGCCGCCTCAGGCAATCTGATGAAGCGATTGAGTTGCTGAGGTATCAGCAGCAGCGCGTTCATACGATTGTCATCTTCGCGGCGCGATAATTGCAGCGCCAGCGCCAAGCCCAGATTGGGAATAAACGGAAATGGATGCGCCGGATCAATCGCCAATGGCGTCAGCACGGGCAGCACTTGGTCGAGGAAATAATCCTCCAGCCAGTCAATTTGCGCGGGCGTAAGCTCATCGCTTTCGCGCACAAAAATATCATTGGCGCGCAGGTCTTGCAGCACATCGCCCCAGACTTCTTGCTGACGCGCCATCAGCGCATCGGCGCGCTGCAAAATCGCATCAAGCTGCTGCGATGGGGTCAGCCCGTCCTGGCTCGGCACTTCCACCCCGGCTTTGGTTTGGCCAACCAGACCGGCGACGCGCACCATAAAAAACTCATCCAAATTACTGGCTGAAATCGACAGGAAGCGCAGCCGCTCAAGCGCCGGATGTTTCGGATTGGTCGCCTCGTCCAATACGCGCTCATTAAACGCCAGCCAAGAAACCTCGCGATTGATAAAGCGCTCCTGCACCGAAAAACCCAAATGGGTTTCGGGCACATCTTTCAGCTTCTTTTTGCGTAGGACTTTGAGTTTCTTCGCCATTCACCATCTTCCGAAAGCCGTTTCATGCGGCTTTTTACAGCATTATTCTGTTTCAGATATATGACTTTCTAGAATTTCCGCAACCATCGGCACGGTAATCGCGCGTTTTTCCGACAATGCCTGCCTATCAATGCGCCGGACCAGCGTCACCATATCGGCATAATCGCGCTCCATGCGCGGCAGTAAATAATCAATCACGCGCGGCTCGACATTAAGCTGGCGGTCGCCAAACAGCTTTAGCAGCAGCCCGCGCATCAGCGTATCATCGGGGCTTTTCAGCGCAATCGCCGCAATGGCTTTCAGACGCGAGGCCAAATCCGGCAGGCTGACCGTCAAGCGCCCCGCCGCCGCCTGAGATAGGAGCAGGGTTTTTTTATTTTCATGGCGCGCATAATTCAGCAGATGAAATAAAATCTCTTCACAATCCGCAGGCAGCGCGTCCAGCCCGTCAATAATCAGCGCGTCATAATCGGCCTCTCCGGCCAACAAAGCCGTCACCGCCGCACCGTCCAAATCTGTGGCATTGAGGGTCAGCGCATCGCATTGATGGGCCAGCACGGCCGCCAAATGACTTTTGCCCGCACCCGAGGGGCCGTAAATCCATTGCACCGGCACTTGCCAATCAGCGACCCCGTCAATCAGCGCGACCGCCTGCCGATTGCTGTCAGCAACCAAAAACGCGGCGCGCCCCATAGCCGACCTTTGCGGCAAATCAAAAACAAGTTGTTCAGCCATCGTCCGAGCGTTTGACATAATCACGCACATAAAGGGTTACGCCATAACGCACCAAGACGCCGATGACGGCGGCCAGCGGCACGGCAAGAAGCAGCCCTAAAAATCCAAATATCGACCCCATAGCCAGCAAGGCGAAAATAATCCACACCGGATGCAGCCGCACCCGGTCACCGACCAAACGCGGGGTCAAAATATTACCTTCAATGAATTGCCCGACAAAAAATACCGCCGCAATCATCAGCAATGGCGATAGGTCAAAACCAAACTGGCCAAGCCCCAAAGCACCGGCCAGCACCAGGCCAAAAGCCGCGCCGACATAAGGAATAAAACTGATAAGGCCGGCAAAGACGCCGACAATAATGCCGCTTTGCAGCCCCACGAGAGAGAGGCCCAGCGCATAAATCGTGCCCAATGCGAGACACACAAGAATTTGCCCACGCGCGAAACCGCCCAGCGTTTCGTCAATTTGTGACGCCAAATTGCGAATAATCGCGGCCTGCTCATCAGGCAATAAGGCGTTAATGCGGGCAATCATATTGTCCCAATCATTGAGCATATAAACCGCAACAATCGGCGTGATGAATATGAGCGCCAGCAGATTAATCAGCGACAGGCCGGTCAACACCATGCTCGAGGCAGTTGTCTGCAAACCCGATAGCAGGCTTTCCCCCATCACGCTCACCAGCTCATTTTGGCCTTCGACCAAATTTTGTTCCAGCAACCAGATTTGCACATCGCTGATATAGCCGGGCAAAGCCGCGATGAGCATGGAGATTTGCTTGGCCAAAACCGGCAGCCCGAAAGCCAAGGCCGTGAGCAAAGCCATCCCGACAATCACCGTAATGGTCAGCGTCGCCAAACTGCGGCGCACCCCTATGGCTTCCAGCCGGTCGGCCAATGGGTCGAGGAAATAAGCCAGCGCAAACCCCAAAACAAAGGGCAGCAAAATATCCGACAAGGCGGTCAGCAGATAAAAACTGACAAACAGGCCGGTAATGGCGAAAAGATGCGTGAGCCGAATTTGTATCACTGGGCCACCTCCACATTCACCGTCTCTTTAACGATGTTGCTAATTATGGGTTGGGCGTTTTCTTCTGTCGTCACCGTCCAGCCGGTTTCCTGCTCGGTCAAAACCAGCCCGCGCTGGCCGAGATTGCCGCCAAGCTGCGAGACCGAGCCAATATAGGCGAGGTCGAGATAGGCATAATTTTTGGCCAGTTCGACAATGGTCACACCGCGCACCAATTTGGCCTCATTAAGCCGCGACAAAAGCCGCGTCCAGTCCTTCAGCCCGGGATAATCGGCGCGCAGACGCAGTTTCTGGCGCTCATCCGAAGCGACCGCCGCGACTTGCTTCCAGCGCTCCGCCAGAGCCGCAGAAATCTCCTCAATCGCCACACGCGCCATCTCCTCATGCGGCTGGCCGGTGCGATAAGTGCGCACAATCACATCGCTGGTCTCAGCCCCGAAAATATAAGCCGTCACGCCCAACTGGCCTTGAACATCTGCCAGCGCATGGGCGACGATAACCGTCTGCGTGCCGTAACGCTCATTCAACATTTGCAGCTTCACCGGGTCGCCAATCAAAATATCCTCGGCATTGGCAATCACGCTATCCTCAACATCGCCCATGGGCAGCATGAGCGGCGCGGGATTATTATCAATGTCAAAATCCTGCCAGCCCTGCTGCCACCAATGTTCGCCCCAGGCTTGCAGACCTTGCAAATCTTCCAGCACCGGCAAAAGCAGGGCCGCTTTGTTTTGCACTTCGGTCACCGCGACGCCATAGCTGCGTAATAAATCGCGCAGTGGCGCGCGCTTAAACTCAACTGACAAAGTGGCGAGATAGCGCGTCGGGCCGGTTTTCTCATCGCTAATGCGCAGCACTTCAACAAGGTTCTCAATATCCAAAGTGCGGATATCGGGTAATTGCGTCCATTCTTCTTGTTTCACCAAACGCCGCATGGCGATGGTCAGCGCCTCGGCTTGGCCGCGCTGCAAAGCGGTGGCGCGCGCCAATGTGGTTGAGGCCGCCGACACATCAACCTTGATGCGGTCAACCTGAAACACATTACCCGCACCCGCAGGGCTTGCGAAAAGCAGGCAAAAAGCGAGAAGAAGATGTTTTATGTTCATGCGCGCAACCTAACGCGGGGACATCTTCCCCGCAATGCCGATTTAAGTGGTTACTTTAAGTCTGATGCAGGCTATTTTGTGGCGAATGTAGCGATTCCCATGAAAGAGCAGTCGATGAGCGACGATTCCAGTAAAAATTCCCCGAAATCAGCCACTTATGCCGATGCCGGTGTTGATATTGAAGCCGGAAACACGCTGGTTGAGCGCATCGCGCCCTTGGCCAAATCAACCGCCCGCATCGGCGCAGATAGCGACCTTGGCGGCTTTGGCGGCCTGTTTGACCTCGCCGCCTGCAAATTTGACGATCCGGTTTTGGTCGCCGCCAATGATGGCGTCGGCACTAAATTGAAAATCGCCATTGAAAGTGGCATTCACGACACGGTCGGCATTGACCTTGTCGCCATGTGCGTCAATGACCTGATTGTGCAGGGTGCCGAACCGCTTTTCTTCCTCGATTATTTCGCCTCCGGTAAACTTAATGTCGATGCCGCCACCGATGTGATTGCCGGTATTGCGGCGGGCTGTCGCCAAGCCGGTTGCGCCCTTATCGGCGGTGAGACGGCCGAAATGCCCGGCATGTATGCCGATGGCGATTATGATTTGGCAGGGTTTTCGGTCGGCGCGGTGGAACGCCGCAAAGTCTTGCCGCGCGACGATATTGCCGCCGGTGATATTATTCTCGGCCTCGCCTCCAACGGCATTCACTCCAACGGCTTTTCATTGGTGCGCAAATTGGTCGCCCAAGAAGGGCTGGCATGGGATGCGCCCAGCCCTGCCAATGGTTCAAAAACCGTTGCCGAAGAATTGCTCACCCCGACGCGGATTTATGTGAAATCCGTTTTGCAGGCCCTGCGCGCCAATGCGCCGATTAAAGGTCTGGTACATATTACAGGCGGCGGTTTTCAAGAAAATCTGCCGCGCGTGCTGCCCGATGATTTGGGCGCGCATATTGATTTGGATGCGTGGAAACTGCCCGCAGTGTTTCAATGGTTGCAAAGCGCAGGCCATATGGAGCCGCATGAAATGCTCCGCACATTTAATTGCGGCATTGGCATGACCCTGATTGTCGCGCCCGACGGCTTGGCCGATGTCATGGCCATATTGGCGGCAGAGGGCGAGACCGTTATCCCGATTGGGACGATTACCGCGCGCGCCGAGGAAGCTGTCAGCTTCTCCGGAAACCTTGCATGAGGGACGAGATGAGCGTCGAGAAAAGCCGCCCGATACGCATAGCGATTTTGTTTTCCGGCCGCGGCAGCAATATGCAGACGCTGGCCAATCACATCGCCCAACCGGAAGTGAATGCCGAATTCACCGTCGCCATCACCAATCGCCCACAAGCCGGTGGCATTGATATTTGCAAGCAACTCGGCGTGGCCTGCCATATTATTGACCATGAAACATTTGACGCGCGCGCCGCCTTTGACGCCGCGCTTGATGATATCTTGCGCGCCGCCAAGGTTGATTTGATTTGCTGCGCCGGTTTCATGCGTTTGCTGACCGCCGATTTCGTTAATGGCTGGCCGGACCGGCTGCTCAATATCCACCCATCGCTTTTGCCCAAATATAAAGGGCTGCATACGCATAAGCGCGCGCTTGAGGCGGGCGACAAAGAACATGGCTGCACGGTGCATTATATGCGCCCTGAAATGGATGATGGGCCAATCATCGTGCAAAAAAAAGTGCCGGTGCGCGATGATGATACGCCCGACAGCCTCACCCAGCGTGTTATTGAGCAGGAGCATATCGCCTATGCCGAAGCGTTGGATGTGGTGCTTAAAAAAATGGCGGACACTTAGGCCCGCCATTCATTATCAAAAATCAGCTTTCGCTAATCCGCCTCACCCAACAAGTTCATCGTCGGAGAAGAAGAATTTGATTTCTTCGGCAGCGGTTTCCGGTGCGTCGGAACCGTGCACGGAATTGGCATCAATGCTTTCAGCAAAGTCTTTGCGAATGGTGCCTTCATCGGCTTCTGCCGGATTGGTTGCGCCCATAATTTCGCGGTTTTTGGCAATGGCGTTTTCGCCTTCCAAAACCTGCACGACCACCGGGCCGGAAATCATGAAATCAACGAGGTCATTATAAAAAGGACGCTCTTTATGCACGCCGTAAAATTCACCGGCTTGCTCGCGCGTCATATGAATGCGCTTGGAGGCAACAATACGCAGGCCGTTGCTTTCAAAGCGGTCAATGATTTTACCGGTCAGATTGCGCTTGGTGGCATCCGGTTTGATGATGGAAAAAGTGCGTTCAATGGCCATGAGCGGCTCCTCAATTTCGGTTGATTTGAGGGTCTTATAGGCGGGCTTTGCAGGCTTGGCAAGCTATAGGCGGCTCACGCTTTCTGCTCCCATTTGCCTTCTGCCGATTGCTGCCAATAGGTCAATTCATGGCCCGCATCTTTCAGCTCGGCCCAGCGCGCGCGGGCGCGGGCGACATTTTCCTCATCGCGCCCGTCAAACATGAAAACGCAACGTTCAAATCCGTCAATCGCGGCGCGCTCGGCGCCATCCACCAGAAACAACACATTGGCCCCATTGGGCGTCTCATCCTCATCGGTCAGCCAAATCGGCTGCGCGTCCGCCATATCGGCAAAACGCGCATCGCCCTTTGCCGCATGGGGCAGAAAGGCTTCGTCTTTAAACGTCCATAAATGACTGTCCAGAGCCTGCATGCGGGTTTCAGACCCTGCTTGCACAACGGCTTTCCAGCCGCGTTGCAGCGTCGCGCTGAGCAATAGCGGCAAAGCCTGTTCCAGCGTCTGACGCTCCAGATGATAGAACAGAACCTCGCTCATTATTTTTCGTAATGCGCCTTAACCAAACGGTCGAGCAGGCGCACGCCATAGCCGCTGGCCCAGCTGCGGCTGGTTGTGCTTTTCGGGCTGCCCATGGCCGTGCCGGCAATATCGAGATGCACCCACGGCACATCATTGGTAAAACGCTTCAAAAATTGTGCCGCCGTGGACGAGCCGGCATAACGACCGCCAATATTTTTCATATCGGCATTGGGCGTGTTTATCATTTTGTCGAAATTATCATTCATCGGCATGCGCCAGACTTTTTCGCCCTCAGCCTCACCGACTTCGGCAAGTTGCTGCGCCAGCTTGTCGTCACTGGCAAACATACCGGCATAATCTTGCCCTAGCGCTATCATAATCGCGCCGGTCAGCGTCGCCAAATCAATCATGAATTTCGGCTTAAAGCGCTTTTGGGTGTACCAAAGCGCATCGGCCAAAACCAAACGGCCTTCGGCATCCGTATTCAAAACCTCAATGGTCTGGCCGGACATGGAGGTCACAATATCGCCCGGGCGTTGGGCATTGCCATCCGGCATGTTTTCAACCAGCCCCAAAATGCCCACAGCATTGACTTTAGCTTTGCGGCTGGCCAGCGCATGCATTAGGCCGGTGACGGCGGCCGCGCCGCCCATATCGCCCTTCATATCTTCCATGCCGCCCGCAGGCTTGATGGAAATGCCACCCGTATCAAAGCACACGCCCTTGCCGACAAAGGCAATGGGCTGCTTGGATTTGGCCGCGCCCTGCCACTGCATGACAACCATTTGACTTGGCTGCACACTGCCCTGCCCGACGCCGAGCAGTGAGCCCATGCCGAGTTTTTTCATCTGCGCTTCGCTCAGCACTTCAACCTTCACGCCCAATTTGCTGAGCGCTTTGGCGCGTTTGGCAAATTCCGGCGGGGTCAGAATATTTGACGGCTCATTAACCAGATTGCGCGCCACGATGGTGCCATCGGCAACGGCTTTTAATTCAGCATGGGCTTTTTTGCCCGCCGCCAAAGCCTTGGTGGCGACGGTGAATTTTTTCGGGCCGCCTGTGCTTTTGTTTTTGGTCTTATAATTTTCAAATTTATAGTCGCGCAAAAACGCGCCAATCGCGGCGCGCGCGGCAATCTCGCCATCCGCGACATTGCTGCCCATTGGCTCCAGTAAAAACACCACATTGCCCTCGGCTTTCTCGACGGCGCCCAGAGCCGTGCCACCCATTTTCTCAGCATCTGATGCCGACAGCTTTTTGCCATCACCGACGCCCAAAACCACAATGCGGTCGAGGTCAGACTTGGCCGGAGCCAGCAGCGCGAACATGGAAGCCGGTTTGCCTTTGAATTTTTTGATTTTCATCGCCTTGGAAATAGCACCGCCGGTTTTCTTATCCAGTTGCTTGCCCAAGGGACCAAGTTTGCCGCCATCGGTCGCCGTAATGATGAGGGAACCTTTTTCAGGAAGTTTGTCAGTGGCCAAAGCAATCAAAAGGGGCATTGTTTTCTCCGTGAAACAGAAATTTGAAGGTTTATTGATTGGTACATTATGGTGTAAATAATTGTGCGTCCACACCCCATTTGCGGTATCCGTCCCATTTGAGGTATGAGAAGCTCCCGTCACCGCATCCGTGGTGCTTAAAGGGAATGAGATTGGAATAAAATGAAACCGAGTCGAAATCTCCGCTTTGCTCTTGCCCTGTGCTTGGCCACTGCCCTGCCCGCAGCGGCACGCGATATTGAAGGCATTGCCGCCGTTGTTAATGATCAGGTCATCTCGCTTTATGATGTGGACCAGCGGGTTGATTTATTTTTTGTCTCTTCCGGCATTGAGAAAACACCGGAAATGACCGAGCGCATGCGCCAACAAGTTTTGCGCGCGCTGGTCGATGAAAAATTGCAATTGCAAGAAGCACAGCGCGTTGAAATTGAGATAGAAAGCACCGAAATTGAAGAGCGTATGGAATTGCTTGCCAAGCAAGACGACCGGACGCTGGACGGTATTAAGACTTTCTTGAAAGACAAAGCTATTGAGGAAGAAACCATGCAGGCGCAAATTCGCGCCGAGCTGGCATGGAACCAATTTGTGCGCCGCAGTTTTAGCGGGCGCATTAAAATCGGTGAGCAAGAAATTGACGAGCAATATGAAAAAGCCGTCAAAGCGGTTAATCAGACGCGCTATCTGGTCAGCGAGATATTGCTCAATCTCGACAGCTATTCGTCCGAAGAACAAGTGCGCCAATTATCCGGTGAGATTATCAAGCAATTGCAATCGGGCGTTGCCTTTCCGGCCATTGCACGGCAATTCTCCATCGCTCCAACAGCCGCGCAAGGCGGGCAATTGGGCTGGATTTCCGCCGACCAGTTAAACCCGCGCCTGTCGCAAGTTGTGCGGCAAATGCAGCCCGGCCAAATTTCTCCGCCCATTCCGACAACTGGCGGCATTTATATTCTGGCGCTGGTCGATAAGCGCGCCGGTGGCAATGACCCCGCAAAAAACAAATTTGATGTTCTGACCGTCGGCTTTAAAGCCAATACGGGCGACAAGAAGATTGCGAAATTTATCAGCGACTTCAGAACCTGTCGCCGCGCCCAAGGGGACGCCAAAAAACTGAAAGCCGATGTGAAACGCTCCGGCCTCAAAGAATTGCGCGCCCTGCCCGCGCCGGTTATTCAGGCTGTGGTCAATTTGGAAGCCGGTGAAATTGCCCCGCCGCTCGAGGCGGGCGACACCACCAATGTTTATATTGTGTGCGACCGCAAAGATGATTTGGGTGTCGATATTTCGCGCGAGCAGATTGCCGATAATATTTTTGCCCAGCGCATTGCCGTGATGGCGCGCCGCCATTTGCGCGATTTGCGCCGCGATGCGGTGGTCGAATATCGCTAGAGACGGGTCCATGAGCGAAGACGGCTTGCCGCCCTTACGCGATATTATCAACCGCCATGAATTGCGCGCCGATAAGAAATTCGGCCAAAACTTTATCCTCGACCTGAATGTGACGCGCCGCATTGCGCGCCAAGCCAGAGACCTGACCGCTTGCGATGTGGTGGAAATCGGCCCCGGCCCGGGCGGCTTGACGCGCGGCCTGCTGATGGAAGGCGCGCGCAAAGTACATGTGATTGAGGCCGATAGCCGCTTCATTCCAGCGCTGGAGGAAATCGCCGCCGCCTATCCGGGCCGCTTGAATATAATTGAGGGTGATGCGCTGAGCATCCCCCCCGACAGCCGGACCGCTGCGCCTTATCGCATCGTCTCCAACCTGCCCTACAATATCGGCACAGTGCTGCTGACCGATTGGCTGGATGCGGGCTGGCAAGACGGGGCTTGGTCGCCGCGCTTTTTATCAATGACGCTGATGTTTCAAAAAGAAGTCGCGCAGCGCATTACCGCGCAAGCCGGTAACAAACATTATGGCCGCCTTGCCGTGCTGGCAAATTGGCTTTGCGATACCGAGCTTGCCTTTGATGTTGACCGGCAAGTCTTTGTGCCGCCGCCCAAAGTGACCTCAGCCATTGCCCATTTGACGCCGCGCCCGCATCCCTCTGCCGAGGCCGCGCCCGATGGCTTGGCCAAATTAACCGCTGCGGCATTCGGCCAAAGGCGGAAAATGTTGCGCGCCAGTTTGAAACAGATATGCTCAGACCCAATCGCCATTTTGGCCGAGGCGGGCATTGATGAAACCGCGCGCGCTGAAGTATTGAGTATTGAAGAATTTTGTAAGCTGGCTAGATTGCTGGCAGCCAGTAATTAGGGGGACACCATGAGAAGTCAGGCCATTACCGAATATGGAGCCGCGCTGGAAACAGTTGAGAGCGAAACGCCACAACCGACAGGCACTGAAGTGCTGGTCGAAATCAGCCATTGCGGCGTTTGCCATTCCGATGTGCATTTTCACGATGGTCATTTCGATATGGGCGGCGGCAATCAGCTTGATGTGCGCGGCGCGCGTCAAACCCCGTTCACTTTGGGTCATGAAATTGAAGGCATTGTCACCGCCATTGGCGACGATGTGAAGGATGTTAAAGTCGGCGAGCGCAAAGTGGTTTATCCGTGGATTGGCTGCGGTGATTGCAATGATTGCAATCATGGCCGCGAAAATTTGTGCAATGGCCGCGCTTTAGGCGTCAATCTGCCCGGCGGATTTTCGAGCCATTGTCTGGTGCCGCATGAGCGCTATTGCCTCGATGCGGGCGATATCGCCCCCGGCCTCGCCAGCACTTATATGTGCTCGGGCATCACCGCCTATGCCGCGTTAAAATATCTCGACACGGGCGATAAGGGCGAACCGGCATTGATTGTCGGCTTGGGCGGCGTCGGCATGATGGCGCTACAATTCGCACTCGAAATGTTCGACGAAGCGCCGATTGTTGCTGACCTTGACGATAATAAGCTGCAAGCCGCCATGGGCGCGGGCGCAGCCGCCGCTTACAATCCGGGCACGGAAGGCGATTTGCAAAAATTGCTCGCAGACACGAATGGCGGTGTGGCCGGCGCAGCCGATTTTGTCGGCGCGGAAGGCTCTTTGCAATTTGCGACCGGCGCGTTGCGCCGCGGTGGGGGCGTGAAAATTGTCGGCCTGTTTGGCGGCGCATTTTCGCAACCCATCCCGATGTTCCCGTTCCGCGCCATGTCAATTGGCGGCTCTATGACGGGCACGCTGGAGGATACACGCGAAATGTTGGAAATCGTCAAAGCCGGTAAAATCAACCCGATTCCGGTTGAGACACGCGATATGAGCGAAGCCAGCCGCACATTAGATGATTTGCGCGAAGGCAATATTATGGGGCGGGTTGTTCTGACAAATTAGAGCGTTTCGCGCTTTGAATTAAAGTGCTTCGCGGAGTGTTTTGACGAAATCCGATAAGCCGGTTTGGCGCGCGCGCTTTAACCGCTCAGAGGTCAAAATCGCCTGCACTTGCGCGAGGCTCGCCGCCGCGTCTTCATTGACGATGATGTAATCATATTCGGGATAATGGCTTATCTCATCCGAGGCTTTGCCCATGCGCGCCGCGACAACTTCGGCGCTGTCTTGGGCGCGGCTGTTCAACCGCTTTTCAAGCTCCGCCGCCGTGGGCGGCAGGATAAAGACTTTGACCAAATCATCGGCCGCCGCCTCTTGTAATTGCTGCGTGCCCTGCCAATCAATATCGAACAGCACATCGCGGCCTTCCGCCAAAGCAGTCTCTACCGGCGCGCGCGGCGTGCCATAATAATTATCGAACACTTTGGCGTGTTCCAGTAATTCGCCGCGATTTCGCATTTCCCCAAAATTTTGCGTATCGACAAAATGATAATCTTGCCCATCGGTTTCCCCCGGGCGGGCTTTGCGGGTGGTCACCGAAACCGACATGGCGATATTGCCGTCACCCTCCAATAGGCCGCGCGCCAAAGTAGTTTTGCCCGCACCCGAAGGCGAGGAGAGAACCAACATTAAACCGCGTCGGTGAATGGAAGATGACATGGTGTTTCGCCCTTCGAATCAAATCAATGGGGTCAACTATAACCTATCTGCCATTTTGTTTTTCGATTTGCCGCCAGCGACGGACATTTTTATTGTGCTGCGCCAATGTTTCGGCAAAAGCATGGCCGCCCGAGCCATCAGCGACAAAGTAAAGCGCCTTGCTGGCCGCCGGGTTCAGCACGGCGGCAATGGAGGCCCGCCCCGGATTGGCAATCGG
>JAQWZC010000150.1 GCA_029253645.1 Alphaproteobacteria bacterium
CCGCATAAAGCCCCTTAAAGGTCCAAACCACTGTCGCGCTTTGCTCGACATTCGGCACAAACCCGGATAGCGACAGCGCAAAACCGGTGATGGTCAGCATCACCCCATAGGCAGATTTAGAGACGAAATACCAAGCGGCGAAATAAGCGCCCTCTTTGCGCTCGCCCGTATGATATTCGTCGAGGTCGATAATATCGGATTTAATGGACGGGTTAATAGTGCCGCCGCAAGAGCCTGCCGCCCCGGCCAGTGCCGCCAATGCCAGCAGCCGCGCTTCCATGCCCGGCTCCAGCGTAATCATGCAGCCAAAGGCAAATGCCGTGGTCAACATGGAGAGCAGCCAAAGCTGTTTTTTGCCGAAACGTTTGGCCAGCGGCGTCCATAAGGGCGTCAGCACAAACGAGAAAACCATATAAGAGAGAATGAAAAACGGTGCCATTTGCGGCGCGTTCATCACATATTGCGCGGTATAGAGCGTCAAAATGGTAATCGCCGCGCCGCCAAGATTTTCAATGAAAATGACAATCAGCAAGAGCCGCGCATGTTTGTTCTTCCAAATATCACGCGCGGCAGCCCACGGTTTTTCCGGTGCCTTATCTGCAAATTCCGGCCGCTCGCGCAGCATCCATACGCACACTAACAGGCAAAAAGCGGCAAATAATCCGGCATAAATTGACTGATCGGCATTGAGCGCGCGCACGGCTTGCTCGCTTTCACCCTCGGCCAGAATGAGAAAATACATCGTCCCCAGCGCGGAGATATAACCGGCAATCCAACCGGCATGACGCGCCGCAAAAATTTTCGTACGCTCGTGATAATCATCCGTCAGCTCGGCGCCCAACGACATATGCGGCACGATAAACATGGTTTGCGCCGAGAAGAAGCCGATAATCGCGACGCCCATCCACACGGCCAGAGAGCCGACCGCCATGCCCTCAGGCGGGGCCGACAACATCCAGAAAAACAAGACGGCGGGCAAGACCGCGCCCAGCAACCACGGGCGGCGGCGGCCCATTGGCGTTTTGGTTTTATCGGATAAATAGCCGACAAGCGGGTCGGATATGGCATCCCAAAAGCGCGAAATGCCGTAAATCAGGCCCATTAAAGCCGGGGCAATCAGCAACACATCAGTGGAAAATTTCATCGTATAGAGCGTGACCAGACAGAACATATAGCCGGCGCCCACGGGCGGCAGTGCATAGCTGAAAACCTCAAGCCAACTTATCCGTCGCGCCGAAGAAAGCCCGACAGTGTCTGCATTTATTACGCTCATTACATTCCCCCTCAGGAAACAGCACCATTTATCGGCACAAATGGCAAGGCCAAGATGATGATTATTTAACTAATTTTGGCTGAAAAGCAGTCTCGACAGCAGCCATTGGCAGACTTAGACTGCCAGTCACTCGGGAGGATACCGCATGTCTGATAGTTCGGCTCACGCCGGTGGCAAAGCCCTTCAACAGGGTCTCATTGTTTTGGGATTAATTTTATTCGGCGGCTATTTGCTGTTTGACCGTGGCTTGGTCGGCGTGCTGCTAGAGGGCGATAAAAGCCGCCTATCTTGGCTCATTCTCGCTATTTGGCTGGGCATGAGCGCGCGCTGGCTTTTTCTGCTGCGCCGCATGGAAGGCCCCGCCGCCATTGCCGAGGAGGATATGGTGCGCTGGCTGAACCATGGTTGGTTTGCCGCTGACAGCGTTTTGAAAATCGGACTTTTGGGCACGATTATCGGTTTTATTCTCATGCTCGCGCCGATTGGCGAGCTGACAAGTTTTGATGCCACCAGCCTGCAAAGCGCGCTGGCTGCCATGTCGGCCGGTATGGCGGTGGCGCTTTACACCACGCTGACCGGGCTGATTGCCAATATTATTTTGCGCTTTCAGTTTCAGTTTTTGGCCGACAGCATGCAAAAGCGTCTGACGCAAGAAGACGCAACCGCATGACGAAGACCACAAATGGGCGTGGGCTTTTCGCGCCGCCGGAAGACCAGAACGCCTTTACCGATATTCTGTTCAATGCGCTTTTGGGTTTCGCCTTCATGTTTTCGGTCGCCTTCATCCTTATTCGGCCTGAGGTGACGGATGGCAAGATCAACCCCAAAGCCGAATTTATGATTACCGCGCAATGGCCCGACGGCCACCAAGATGATATTGACCTGATTGTTGAGGATGGCGAGGGCAATCTGGTGTGGTTTGATGCGCGCGAGGCCGGACTGATGCATCTCGACCGCGATGATAGGGGCTGGCTGGGCGACGCCATCACCGTCTCGGGCAAGAAGATTGAAAACCCGCTCAATCAGGAGACCGTCACCATTCGCGGCATTGCGGCCGGAGAATATGTCGTCAATCTGCTGCATTACAAAGC
Organism: Alphaproteobacteria bacterium; assembly: GCA_029253645.1. Taxonomy (GTDB): domain Bacteria; phylum Pseudomonadota; class Alphaproteobacteria; order RS24; family RS24; genus UBA8337. The sequence continues at coordinate 2,365 of JAQWZC010000150.1, forward strand.
CGAGAGCGGCGCGCCCGTGCCGGTGAAGGTGAAAGTCGAGAAATTAAACCCGCAGGTGAATGTGATTTTTGCCGGCACTAACACGCTGACCGGTGCGGGTGATGAGCAAACCGCCGTCCGCTTCAAGCTGGATGCGTCGGGCAAAGTGACGGGGCTGGCGACGCGCGACAAGCTGCTGATACGCGCCGAAGATTTTGACGCCAAACAAAATGGAGGCGCGCCATGAGTATTCCGCTGCTGCTTGGTTTGGCTTATGCGCTTGTCGCCGCGCTGCTGTTAACGCTTAATCTGCAAACCAAATATCGCCGCGAGTTAAAGCTCGCCGCCATTATTCTGGTCAGCCTGCTCTATATCGGCGCTTATCACGGGGCGCAAAACCTGCGCGGCTGGGCGATTTCTGTCGCGCCGCCCAATCCGTTCAAGCTGCATTGGGCGGTGGTTGAAGAGCCGGATAAGGCGCGCGGCACGGCGGGCGCGATTTATATTCTCGGCCAACGCCTCAGCGCGCGCGGTGTGACGCTGGGTGGGCCGCGCCTCTATCGCCTGCCCTTCACGCCCGAGCTTGCCGAGCAAGTTGATGACGCGCTGAACCAAAAAGAAGATGGCCGCGATTTGGGAGCGCGCCTCAGCTATAAGGCCGCGACGCCCGATGATGTCGATGAGATACAAAAACGGGACGGGCAAAAAAGCCGCCCCGATGCCGCCGGTGAGGAGGAAAGGCTGAAGCTCGACTTCCGCAACCTCCCCGCACCGAACTTGCCACCAAAGGGTTAGAGGTAAAAGCACCCGCTAGCCCAACGGGCTAGCACGGTGTGCCTTCCCCAAGCGAGCGGCCGCGCGCAGTGCGGCTAGCGAGACGGCGTAAAAGCACCCGCTAGCCACCAACGATATGCCGCACATTTAGGCAACGTGGATAATCACAAAAAAAGGGCGACCTGTTTTCACGTGCCGCCCTTAATCTCAAAGATGGAAGCTGTTTACTGCAAATCCAGCTTGCTGGTTTTGTCGGCTTCTTTTTTCGCCGCTTCCTGCACTTCATAGTCTTGCCAGCTACGCAGATTGATGAAGGCGTAAATATCCTCAACATCCTTCTCGCTCAGGCGGTCGGCAAAGCTCGACATGCCGCGATCTTCCAGCACGCCTTCCAGCACAATTTCCTTAAACATGCGATGCGTTTGCTCGCTCATTTTGCGCAAATCGGGCACAGCCGCGCCGCCAATCACGGCAATGCCATGACAGAAAGTGCAGACCTCGTGATACAGCTCCATACCATTATCAATCGAGGCTTCGGTCGCCTCAATGGTGGGCGGCATGGGAATGTCGCGCGCCCAATGGTCGGGCTGCTCAATCGAGCCGCCGCCATTTAGCGTAAACACCAAAAGGCGACCGAAATTGCCCCATTTATTGGAGGCCGGCATGGCCGAACCGTCGGTCAGCCCGCCTGCCCCGCCGGAGCCGACTTGAATGGCGACATATTGCACGCCGCCAATCGCATAGGTGATGGGTGGCGCAATGGTGGAGGTATAGGTGTTGACCTTCCACAATTCCTCGCCCGTGCTGGCATCATAGGCGACGAAATAGCCATCGCCATTGCCCTGAAACACCAAGCCCGCCTCGGTGGACATGGTGCCGCCATTCCAATGCATGGAATGTTCGCGCATCCAATGGGTTTTACCGGTCAGAGGGTCAAACGCCGTAATGTAACCCTTATTGGGCGGGAAGTCGGGGTGCTCGGCCAAAAGCGGCAGCAGACGCCCAAACTCAATGCCGGTATTCCAGCCGCCCTCAATATATTTATAGCGACCGGTAGCTTTAAAGTCGTGGTCAACATCAAACACTAGCGGGCTTTCCATCGCCGGAATATAAACCAGACCGGTATTCGGGTTAAAGCTCATGGACTGCCAATTATGGCCGCCAAGCGGGCCGGGCAAAATCCACTGCGATTTATTGCTCTCGGCAAAATTGCGCGAGTCATTTTCCACCGGACGGCCGGTTTCCATATCAATATGGCTGGCCCAATTCACCGTCACATAAGGATTGGCGCGCAGCAATTCGCCCGTCTCGCGGTCCAACACATAGAAGAAGCCGTTTTTCGGCGCTTGCATAATTACCTTGCGCTCGCGTCCGTCAATTTCCAAGTCGGCCAGCATCATATCCTGCACGGCGGTGTAGTCCCATGTATCGCCGGGCGTGGTTTGGTAATGCCATTTCTTGCGACCGGTGTTTGGGTCCAGCGCCACAATGGAGGAGAGGAACAGATTATCGCCACCGCCCGGAGAGCGGATGGAGCGCGTCCACGGGCTGCCATTGCCGACGCCCAAAAATACCGTATCGGTATCGGGGTCATAAACAATGGAATTCCAGACCGTGCCGCCACCGCCGATTTTCCACCATTCGCCGCCCTTCCAAGTCGGGGCGGCTTCGGCCATTTCCGGATGCTCAAACGGCTTGTTTGGGTCGCCGGGCACGGTGAAGAAGCGCCAATCTTGCGCGCCGGTTTTGGCGTCATAAGCGGTCACATAGCCGCGCACGCCATATTCGCCGCCGCCATTGCCGATAAACACGCGGCCATTGGCAATGCGCGGTGCGCCGGTGATGGTATAGGATTTGGTGCGGTCAATAATCGTATTGATGCGCCAAATTTCCTCGCCGGTTTCGGCATTGAGGGAAATCAGATAGCCGTCAAGGCTGGCGACATAAACCGCGCCATCATAAACCGCGACGCCGCGATTGACGACATCGCAGCATGCTTTGCGCGCCCAATCGCCGGGCACTTCAGGGTCATAAGACCAAATCTCTTCGCCGGTGGTCGCGTCCACTGCATAGACCACGCTCCAAGAGCCGGTCATATACATAATGCCGTCAACGACAATCGGCGAGGCTTCCAACCCGCGCGTCGTGTACATATCGACGGAAAAAGCCAGTTCGAGGTCTTTGACGGTTTTCTTATTCACCTGGGTGAGCGGCGAATGACGCTGCTCGGCATAAGTGCGGCCATAAGCCAGCCAGTTGCCCGGCTCACTTTCGGCATTAATGATGCGGTCCGTATCGATTTTACCGATGGTCGCGCTGGCTGATGCATTGCCCGCGCTGATATTGCCCGACCCATCAGCGCCATTTTGGCTGATAGTCGCGGCTATCATGCCCAGCGCAATCAAGCCCAGCGCAACCACATTAACTATTGTGCCTTGTTTTTGATCCAAAGTTGGATGTGCCATTGAAGCGTCCTCCCCACTGCAATTTTCTTCAGAGGAAACCTTAGGGAAAAAAGCCCCCACGCCACAAGGGGAAATCATCCTTTTGGGGCAGTTTTTACCCTGCGGCATAATTCCCCCTTGGCCGCCAGTGTTTGAAATTTGGCGCACAGGCTTTAAAATCTCACCCATCAGCTTTAAAGGTATGGATTATGAAACACCTCATTCTCGCGCTTGCGCTTTTGGTCTGGTCCGGCGCACCCGCCGCCGCCGACACGCCCCTCATGGCGATGCAGCCGCAGATTAAACTGGGCATTGGCGCGCGTCCGGCCGTGATGTTTGTCACCGTGCATAATAAAGGCGCGGCGACCCGGCTTATCGGGGCCAAGAGCGACGCCTTTGCGCGCATTGAATTACACACGCATGAAATGAACGGCGCCATGATGCGTATGGTCGAGGTTGCTGCCTTTAATGTGCCGGCCAAAGGCAAGCTGCATCTTGCGCCGGGTGGGCATCATTTAATGATGTTCGGGTTTCGCGGCGATGAAAAACAGGCCGTTAAGGTCACGCTGATATTTGCCAATGGCCAAGAAGTCACGACAGCCGCCACGCCCACCAGCCGTGCCAAAACCGGCCACGCGCATTAAATCAGCTTTCGTCGAAATGATTGGCTTTGAGCAGCGCCTTTTCGCGCAAGACCGGATCGGTCAGTACAAATTCATAGCGCTCTCGATAGCTGCGGGTGAAGCCCTCAAACAGAGCCAGTGATAACGCCTCGCGCGATTCAATCGGGCGCGAGTCGCCGCTAAATTCATCCAGCAATAAATAAGACGGATGCTCAATCGCATCATAATCGGCGGTCAAAAGCTCGCCCGGCACGGCCACAAGTCCGGTGATGGAAATGGTTTCGCTGCCGGTCACCGTGGCCGTAACATTAATGGCCGTGGCCATTGTTTGCGTTGCGGTATCGACCGCCAGCTCCGGCATCCAGCCCAATAATTCGTGCAAATTGGCGGCAATGGCGATGGCTTCCGCGCGCGTCAGGCGATGCACTGCATTGGTGCGCGCCTGTTTTTGACGCTCCACAAAGCGCGACCGCTCCAAAATATCGGCCAAATCATCCCTAAGGCCCTGTTTTAACTTAGAAATATCCACAACACACCCAAACAGCTTTGATTTAATTAGGATTTTAGCCAAAATTTAGTGAAACAGTGTTTTTTTTTGAAAAAAAGCGGTTTTTTTGCTGGCCGCGTCATTCTGCCGCGTTATGTTAACATTGTTAAATCATGGGAGTATTAACATGAATATTGTTAAACGTTGGAAAGTCGCTGCTGCAGCTGTGACTTTCACTGGTCTTCCGTCGCTGGCTATGGCGGCAGAGGCTAATTTACAGTCCGACGATTTTGTCGGCATTTCTTTCTGGTTGATTTCTATGGCTCTGGTAGCCTCAACCGTTTTCTTCTTCATTGAACGCGACCGCGTCGACTCAAAATGGAAAACCTCTTTGACGGTTTCCGGCTTGGTGACTTTGGTTGCGGCTGTGCATTATTTCTATATGCGTGATGTGTGGGTCGCCACCGGCGAAACACCGACCGTATATCGCTATATTGACTGGCTGATTACCGTGCCGTTGCTTATGGTGGAATTCTTCCTCATCTTGTCGGCCATCACCGCTGTTCCGGCGCGCGTCTTCTGGCGTCTGCTTATCGGTACAACACTGATGCTGGTTTTCGGTTATCTGGGCGAAGCCGGTTACATGGATGTGACCGCGGGCTTTGTTTTGGGAACCGCAGCTTGGTTGTATGTTCTTTATGAAATCTTCCGTGGTGAAGCCGGTCAGTTGAATGCTGAGAATGCCAGCCCTGCTGTGCAGTCCGCTTTCAGCCTGATGCGCTACATTGTGACATTCGGTTGGGCGATTTACCCAATCGGATATCTGATGGGTTATATGATGGGCAGTGTCGATGCCGACACGCTTAACATCATCTATAACCTGGCTGACGTGTTGAACAAGATCGCCTTTGGTCTGATCATCTGGCACGTTGCTGTCACGGAAAGTGAAGGCAAAGCCAAGAAAAAATAATCTTTCATTAGATTGATTTGAAGGGTCGGCGCTTTGCGTCGGCCCTTTTTTTATCCTTTCTTATTGGCAGGCCGCCTATCAGGCCGTAAGCTGGCCGCCAAAGAGGGACCCAGAATGACCAATCAACTTCTCGCCAAATGGCATGCCTATATGGACAAGCCCAGCGCAGCGGCGCTGTCTGACATGTTGCACGATGATGTGACTTTTATCTCGCCGGTTGTTTTTAAGCCGCAGCAAGGCAAAGACCTCACCATGAAATATCTGCTCTCCGCCGGAATTGTGTTTCAAGACACTAAATTCAAATATGTGCATGAGCTGGAAACCGCCAATCGGATGGTTTTGGAATTTGAAGCCGAAATGGACGGGAAATATATTAATGGCGTCGATATTATCGACTTTGATGATGCCGGGCTTATCACCCAATTCAAAGTCATGGTGCGGCCATTGCAAGCGGTCAATATGTTGTGGCAGCAAATGGGCGCACAGCTTGAACAAGCATCAGCGTAACCCATTAAGGGAGAGTAACTGTGTCTGAGCCGCTGATTGAAGCGAAAGATTTATGCGTGCGCCGTCAAGGCGGGCTGGTGTTGGATAATGTGTCGCTGACTTTGGGCGAGCGTGACTTCATCACCCTTATCGGGCCAAATGGCGCGGGCAAATCCGTATTGCTGCGCCATCTTTTGAAATTGGAAAGCCCGAATAGCGGCACGGTGAAACACCGCCACGGCATACGCATTGGCTATGTGCCCGAGCGCTTTCAAATCGACCCGACCCTGCCCCTGCCGGTAAGGCGGTTTTTAACATTGAATAATAATCAATCGGCGGAGGCCGTTGAGGCCCTGGCGGTTGAGGCCAATTGCGCGGGTCTGCTGGATAAGCCATTGGCCAATTTATCCGGCGGCGAATTGCAACGCGTGCTGTTGGCGCGCGCCCTGAGCAGCAATCCGCATGTGCTGATGCTCGATGAACCGGCGCAAAATCTGGATGTGAGCGGGCAATTACAATTTTATCAGCTGATTGATGAACTTTATGAAAAGCGCAATCTGTCCCTGCTGATGGTCAGCCATGACCTGCATATGGTGATGAGCTCGACGCGCCAAGTCGTGTGCCTGTTTCATCATATTTGCTGTTCCGGCGCGCCCGATAGTGTGGCGCGTGACCCGGAATTTGTGCAAATGTTCGGCGCGGAAATGGCGCAAATGATGGCGGTGTATCAGCACAGCCACGCGCATGACCATACGCATGACCATGACCACGCGCATTTACACGAGATAAAACCATGATGACGCCCATGCTCATTACCACCATTGCCTTGGCTTTGCTGGCCGGCCCTTTGGGCTGCTTTGTCGTCTGGCGGCGCATGGCATATTTTGGCGACGGCCTCGCCCATTCGGCGCTATTGGGCGTTGCGGTCGGGCTGATTATCGGCATGAGCAATCAATTGGGCATGTTGCTGGTGGCGGTTTTATTCGCCATCATGCTGCTATGGCTGCGCGCCCAACGCTTATTGGCGACCGATACGCTGCTCGGCATTTTGGCGCATGCCGCCCTCTCATTGGGCGTCGTCGCGATGGCGCTTTTGGGCATAGAAGACGCCGAAGTGCATGATTACCTGCTCGGCAGCCTCGATAGCGTCACCGCCGATATGTTGGTTTATGTGGTGCTGGGTTGCGGCATTTCGCTGGGCTTATTAATGCGGATTTGGCCCGGCCTGTTGCTGATGACATCAAGCGAGGAATTGGCGCATGCCGAGGGCGTGCCCATTCGAACTTATGAGTTTTTGCTGATGCTCCTGCTCGGCGTTTTGGTGGCCTCGGCCATTCAAATTGTCGGCATTTTGCTGATTACGTCACTGCTCATCATCCCGTCATCAACGGCGCGGCTGTTTGCCAAGCGACCGGAAACCATGGCGATTGGCGGCAGTGTGATGGCGGCTTTATGCATGTTGGGCGGCCTGCCCTTTGCCACAGCCTTAGACCTGCCGCTTGGCCCAGCGATTGTCACACTTTGCGTCGCTTTGTTTTTGGCCGTCTTGACCGGCCGACTGCTCGTCGACCGGTTCAAGAATTCTAATTAACCCAAATCGGTGACGAGTAAGCCCGCTCTTGAATCGTCGCATCAACATCGGGGCGCGGCGGCACACCGGCGCGCAACGCATCCCAACTTGACCAACGGCAAGACGGGTTCTCCATCACGCGCACATAATAAAACGCCTGCTGGTCTTTCGTGTATTCAGGGTCCTGCCACACGGTTTTCAAAGACGCGGCTGATGTTTTTGCATCGGCCTTGCATGTTTTAAGGTCAACCGTCGCGCCATTATCGGGGCAGCGATGCCGCCGATTGGGTTTTTTACCGCCCGCACAAGCGACATCAAAAACCTTTTCGGCGCTGCTGCCGTCAGGCTTCAGCCAGCCCTTTACGATTTGCAGACGCTGCAAGCCATAGGATTTAGCATCGCGCATGGCCCAAACCAAAAACTCAGGCGACGCTTTGCCCTTCACGGTCAAATCTCCACCCATCGAGACGCCCTCTTGATAAGCGCGCTTCACCATATCCGTGCGGTTTTCAATATTGCGGCTGAAATTGGCTGACGCGAAAAAGCGCAGCTTTATGCGCGGGCCGGTGGTGGCATAGGTTTCTTTGCGGCGCATGGCGTCAAAAATATCGCCGCGCGTATTATTATCGGCCCAGACTGCCGCCAAGCCGGACGCGCCCCAAGTGTGGAAATTATTGACATTATATTTCGTGCCATCGGGGTTTGGCTTGGCCATCGGCACAGAACCGCGCAAGGCGGCATTGGAATCAACCAAGCCGATTTTTGACCAGTAATTATGCTCGTCAAAAGCGCCCGCGCCGACATGCGTATCAGACGCGCCGATAAGGCCGAATTTATACGGGTTGCCCTTGCCTTGCGCCGCCATTTCGAGGCCGCGCAAATAGGCTTGGCGCACATAGGAGCCATCGGGCTGGCTGTCTATCCAGCCACCAATGCGAAACGGCATGGTTTCAAAATCGGCATATTCATCATTGGGCGATAAAAGCGGGTGCGTCTCGCTATCGCCTTTGACTTGCGTCACCTCAACAATCGGCTCGTTACGCATACGGGTGGCGGCATAATCCATATCCATCGCGCTGCCATCCCATTTTTTGGTCATAAACATCAGCCCGTTAGAGCCGTTGGAATTATGCGGAATGGCGATGGAGTCCATGCCCCTATCGCGCAGCCCGTCCATCCACGCCCATAAATCTTCGGGATTGGGCGACATGATGCGGCTAAACGGCAGGCTCGGCGCGCTGTCACCGCGAAAGAAAACATTGCGGTGCAGGTTTTGCTGCTCCGGGCCGGAGGTGAACTCATAACCGATAAGCGTCGAGAATCGGCCCGGCTCATTATGTCGATTGGCAGCGCTGATAATGTCCTCCCATGCCGATTTCATAATATTCTCATCAACCAGCTCATCGGGCTTGTCGCTTTTATTCAAATAGGGAAACAGTTTTTGAAACGCGCCAATCCGCTCTTGCTGGCTTTTGGCTTTCCGCATTTCCAGCGAAATCGGGTGTTTTGACACATCCAGCTTCGGGTCATGCATGGCGGGCAGCATGCCGAGATAAATCGCGTGGTCGGTCACGGACTGAAAATCCAGCGGCTCGCTCAATGTCATATCAAAACCGGCCGGATGCTTAATCGTCTCGCCCTTGGCATAACGATAAGCGTCGTCCGGCGTATTGCGATTGCCGAAAATATAGCTGTCGAAAGATAAAACAGTATGCAAATGCGTTTCACCGAACAGCACTTGCCGATTCTCCGGTTTCGGCGCGGCTGAAAGCGGCGCAACCGAAAGCGAAATAGCGATAAAAACCGCCAAAAACCCGTATTTTTTCATAAATCCTCCCAAAATCATGAAACTGTAACGCTTTTTTAACCATCCAAAAGCTACAACAATGCGTATTAGGAACGAGACGTTTGTCGTCCTCCCCGACAAACAAGTTCCCTCAAGCCCTCGGCGCTCCTCCCGCGTCGGGGGCAATTTTTTGTGCGCCCCGTTCAGGCGGGGTCAGTCACATAGTGCCAACAGATTATAGGCAATCTGAGCGGCTGTAAAATCACTGGCCGGTTGGCCCGCTATGGGTGCCAATTCAACCACATCAATACCGACGCAACGCCGCCCTTGCAGCGCAGCTTCAACCAAATCAAGTGCCTGATAATAGCCCAAGCCGCCGGGCACAGGCGTGCCGGTGGCCGGTAAAACCGACGGGTCGAGGCCATCAAGGTCAAAGGTCACATAAATATTTTCCGGAAAATCATCCGGCAGGGTGATGGCTGAAATATTGCCGCGCACCAAATCGGGCGCGTCATAGCTTATCACCCCATGCGCGCGCCGCGCCGCCTCTTCTTCTTCGGCTAAAGCCCGCACCCCGAATGACGCCATAGCCAGCCCCTCTTGCGCCAATAAATACATGACGCTGGCATGGGAATGTTTATGCCCCTGATAGGCATTGCGGAAATCGGCATGGGCATCAATATGCACCAAGCCCAAAGGCGCATCAGACGCATCGACCACACCCATCACCGCACCATAGCTGAGCGAATGTTCGCCGCCCAGCGTCACCGGAATATGCCCGCGTGCCGTAATCTCTGCTGTTAGCACGCGCAAATCGGCCATCACGCCCTCCATAGGTTGCGCGCAATCAATCGGCGCATGGGTGAATATGCCCTTGGCGCAGGGCACGCGCCCAAAGGCCAAACGCTCAAGCTGATGGCTGGCGGCAATCATGGCGGCAGGGCCGTGCGCCGCGCCTGTGCCATAAGAGACCGTCGCCTCCAAGCCGCAGGGCACAACCTCATAGCGCGCCGTCGCCATATCATTTTCGGCGGCGCTTAATTCCTCACCCAGAAATTGATCTTGTCTCAAGATAGACGCCCCTCAAAATCCGCATAATCAAATTGCTTCACAATACGCAACGCATCGGTATCGCTGTTCCAAATCGCCAAGGATGGCAAATGCGCACCGTTAAAAGTCGTCGTTTTGACCATAGTGTAATGCGCTTGATCGAGAAAAGCGATGCGCTGACCGCTTTGCGGCATGGTGTCGAATTTATAGCTGCCAATCATATCGCCCGACAAACAGCTTGCGCCACCCAGCCGCACATCCACCTCGCCCGCCTCGCCCAGCATGGCCGGACGATAAGGCGCTTCAATCACATCCGGCATATGGCAGGTCGGGGAAATATCGGTAATGCCAATCGGCCCGTTATTTTGCGTCACATCAAGCACTTCACCGACCAATATGGCGGCATCAAAACCAATGGCCGTGCCCGGCTCAATATAGGTCTGCACGCCAAGGTCACTCGATAATTCTTTCAAAACCTCAATCAGCCCGCCACGGTCATAATCATTGCGCGTCACCAAATGCCCGCCGCCCAAATTCAGCCATTGATATTTGCCCTTATGCGCCTCAAGAAAGGGCCGCACGGCGGCAATGGTGCGCTTGAGCGGTTCCAGCCCCTGCTCGCATAAATTATGCAAATGCAGGCCGGCAATATTATCAGGCAAGCTGTCGAGTTGTGACACCGGATGACCGAGGCGCGAGCCGAGGGCGCATGGGTCGTAAAGCTCAATCTCGGCTTCGGAATGTTCCGGATTAATCCGCAGCGCGAGGTCAGCCCCCGCCGCCGCGGCCTGCCCCGAAAAGCGCGCAAGCTGTGCCGTGCTGTTAAACACAATATGGTCAGACAAGGCGGCAATCTCGTCAAATTCTGACGGCTTAAAGGCCGGTGCATAAGTGGCCAATTCACCGCCGAAATGGGTGTGCGCCAATTTGGCTTCCCACAGGCCCGAGGCGCATGTGCCGGATAAATGCTCGCTAATCATCGGCGCAACCGCCCACATGGAAAACGCCTTTAACGCCAATAATACTTTTGTATCCGTCGCCTCAGAGACGCCGCGCAGCACTTCCAAATTAGCGCGCAGGCGCACCTCATCAATCACGAAACAGGGCGATGGGACGCGGTTTAAATCAAAATCGGCAAAGCGACCGGCACCCGAGGATTGCGTTCTCAACATCAGTCAAACTCCGGCGCATCAGCCAGCTCAACATATTGCCAGCCCAGCCCATGCGCGTTCAGCATGTCCATAAACGGGTCGGGGTTAAGCTGCTCAAGGTTAAACACGCCCGGCTGCATCCATGTGCCGTCGAGCATAAGGGCCGCGCCAATCATCGCCGGAACGCCGGTGGTATAACTCACTGCCTGACTGCCGACTTCCTGATAACAGGCTTCATGGTCGCAATTATTATATAAATAGACAGTGCGCGGCCACCCCTCATGCGTGCCGCTGACAATATTGCCGATGCAGGTTTTGCCCGTTGTCGTCTTGCCCAAATCTCCCGGATTGGGTAGCACGGCTCTGAGGAATTGCAGCGGCACAATCTCGCGCCCTTCATACATAACCGGCTCAATCGACGTCATGCCGATATTTTGCAGCACCTCTAAATGGGTGAGATAGGCATCACCAAAAGTCATCCAAAAGCGCGCGCGCTCAAGTTCGGGATAATGCTTGGACAGGCTTTCCAATTCTTCGTGATACATCAGATACATATTGCGCGGGCCGACTTCGGGAAAGTCAAAGCTCTGCTTATGCGACAAAGCGGGCGTATCTACCCATTGCCCGTTTTGCCAATGCCGCGCCGGTGCCGTGACCTCGCGAATGTTAATTTCCGGATTGAAATTTGTCGCAAATGCCTGCCCGTGATCGCCGCCATTGCAATCGAGAATATCCAACGTGCGCATATCGGAGACCAAATGTTTTTGAATATAGGCCGTGAACACATTGGTGACGCCCGGGTCAAAGCCCGCGCCGAGCAGCGCCATCAGCCCTTTTTCGGCAAAACGCTCCTGATAGGCCCATTGCCAGTGATAGGCGAATTTGGCCTCATCGCGCGGCTCATAATTAGCGGTATCGAGATAATGCACGCTGGTTTCAAGACAGGCATCCATAATTGCCAAATCCTGATAGGGCAGTGCCAGATTGACCACAAGGTCGGGTTGCACCCGGTTGATGAGCGCGACGGTTTCTGCCGTATTATCGGCATCTACTTGCGCAATATTGATGGATTTACCGGTGCGTGTCGCAACGGCTTTTTGAATATCCTTACAAGGGCCCAAGCGTCGGCTGGCGAGGGTAATATCGTTAAATACATCGGGCAGCATTGCCATTTTATGCACTGCCACCGCGCCGACGCCGCCGGCTCCAATCACCAGAACAGTCGCCAAGTTAACCTCCGCGAATTCACCAAAAAACAGGACCCGTGAGTCACCTCCAATGCCGCCAATATGGTCGGCTGAGGGCGTGATTAGACACTTTTATCAAAGCTGTAAAGCAAATTCATGCAATGCGGGAATCGCGCGAAAATACGGCATGAAAAAACACCGACAACAGCCGAAATCCTGCTATGTCTATCTGCTGAAAAGCTGTGATGACGGGCCTGCAAAGTCGTATGTCGGCTGGACAATGGACCTGGAAAAGCGCCTCGCCGCGCATAATGACGGCAGCGGTGCCAAGTCAACGCGCGGGCGGCAATGGCAGCTTGTGCATAGTGAGGTTTTCAAAACCCGTGGCGAAGCCATGTCGCGGGAATATGATTTAAAGAATAATCGCCCCGAACGCAGACGCTTGCTTGGCGATAAAGGATAAAAAGATGAGCAGCTACACGCAGATTATGGAAGCCTTTCTGGCATCCGGCCCGCAAAGTTATAACATTAATTTGCCGGAGACCTGGAAGCAGGGGCGCACGGCCTTTGGCGGCATTACATCGGGCTTATTGCTCGCCGCCATTTTAAACGACCATGATGATTTGCCGCCGCTTCGCACCATGCAGGTTAATTTTATCGGCCCGGCCGTTGATGAGTTGAGCGTCACCAGCCAGATTTTGCGCAAAGGTAAAAACAATGTGACGTTGAGCGCCGCCTTGGATAGCGAGGCCGGTGCGGGCACGCATGGCTATTTCACTTTCGGGGTCGAGCGCAAGCTGGATATGGTGATGGATTATCCGCTCAAGGATATCGCCAAACGCCCTGAGGATATTGAGCCTTATGAATTGGCCGAGGCCGCGCCGAATTTTCTGGTGAATTTCGACCGCCGCTGGGTCTCAGGCCCGACATTTTTTGAGCAATCCGACAATCCGGACATGCTGATTTGGACACGGTTAACCGACCCTGAAAGCTGGGATAAGGGTCTGCTGCCTTTGGTTGTCTTGGCCGATACGCCGCCTGCCGCCTTTGGCACGATTAGCGGCGTGCGCGCGCTCTCCTCGATGAATTGGAATATTAATTTTCTGACTGATGACTTTGCGACCGAAAATGGCTGGTGGCTGATGCGCTCGGCCACCCGCTTCATCCGAGACGGCTATTCGTCTCAGTTGATACAAGTATGGAATAGCGAAGGCCGCCGGGTCATGGACTCCATGCAGCACATCGCCATTTTTCAATAAGACGGAATTGGGACTTAAAGGCCCAACACGAATTTCGACATAATGCCTTTTTGCACTTCCGTCGTGCCGCCGAAAATGGTCGAGGCGCGATTGAACAGCATGGAGTGGGTCATATTCGGCGCTTCAGCCCGATAATTCGGCTCATTATCACCGACCGTCGGCTCAAAATCAGCTGAGAATAAAACCGTCGAATCTGAGGCCAGCATATCATAGGCCAAATCGCCCATATCCTGCTGCAATTCCGTGCCCAATGTCTTCATCGGCAGCGGCAAAATCAGGCCATCGCCCGAGCCTTCCGCTGCAAATAAGGCACGGTTTTCTAGCATTTGCAGCGCTTCATAGCGCACTGACAATTCAGCGTGACGTTTGGCAAACGCCTCAGTCTGATAGCTGTCACCGGCGGTTTCGGCCAAATAGCCATGCACGGTTTTCAAATTGGCCAGCCCATTGACGATAATATCAGTCCCGGCGATACCGGCGCGCTCATTACCCAAAAGGAATTTCGCATAGGTCCAGCCTTCATTTTCATTTCCGACCAGATTGCTCACCGGCACGCGGACATCGGTGAAGTAAACCTCGTTCAAATGATGGTCGCCATCAATCGAATAAATCGGCTTCACTTCAATGCCCGGCGTGTTCATATCAATCAGCAGAAAAGAAATGCCCTGTTGCGGCTTGCCTTCCGTGCTGGTGCGCACAAGGCAGAAAATCCAATCGGCAATATGCGCTTGCGTGGTCCAAATCTTTTGGCCATTCACCACATAATCATCGCCATCAATTACGGCCGAGGTGCGCAAAGAGGCGAGGTCTGAACCGGAGCCCGGCTCGGAATAGCCCTGACACCAAAAGCGCGAGCCGTCGAGAATATGCGGCAAATGTTCGGCCTTTTGTTCTTCCGTGCCAAAGGCGCATAATACCGGCCCGACCATGGTCACGCCAAAGGGTGACTGGCCCGGCGCATTCACGCGCGCGGCTTCTGATTGAAAAATCGCTTTTTGCGCGTCATTCCAACCCGTGCCGCCAAGCTCTTGCGGCCAGCCAATCGCGCCCCAGCCATTGCTGTTCAATGTGTTTTGCCATGTGGCCATTTCATCGCGCGACATATTAATAATGCTGCCGCCGCGAAACGGATGCCCTTCCGGCATCACTTCTTCAAACCAAGTACGAATTTCCTGCTGGAAAGCCTGCTCTTCTGCTGAAAGTTTCAAATCCATGTCTGTCTCCTGCCTGTTTTAAATAGGTATGTTAAACAGCCGATGGGCAGCTGTGGGCGGCCATAGGTTTTAACCCTAGCCGATTAAATAGTTCATTGTCTTTCTCTATATGCGGATTGGCTGTGGTCAGCAAAGCCTCACCGACGAAAATCGAATTGGCACCGGCCAAAAAGCACAAGGCTTGGGTTTCGTCCGACATCCATTCGCGACCGGCCGACAGGCGCACCACAGATTTCGGCATCATAATCCGCGCCACGGCGATACAGCGCACAAAGTCAATCGGGTCAACCGCTTCATTCTCACCCATTGGCGTTCCGGCAATCGGTATCAGCATATTTATCGGCACGGATTGCGGCTGCGGGTTGAGATTAGCCAATGTTATCAGCATGGACGCCCGGTCGCCGACCTCTTCGCCCATGCCCAAAATACCCCCCGCACAGACATTAATGCCAGCATCTTGCACATGGCCGATGGTCTCAATGCGGTCTTCAAAATTGCGCGTGGTGATAATTTCGCGGTAAAACTCTTCCGACGTGTCAACATTGTGATTGTAATAATCGAGACCGGCTTCCTTCAGCTTGCCTGCCTGCTCCGGCGTCAGCATGCCCAAAGTCATGCAGGTTTCCATGCCCATATCGCGCACGCCCTTTATCATTTCACAGACTGCGTCCATGTCGCGATCTTTGGGGCTGCGCCATGCCGCGCCCATGCAATAACGCGAGGCACCGGCATCCTTGGCGCGTTGCGCGCCTGCCAGCACCGCATCAACATCCATCAGCTTGGTGGCTTTGAGGCCGGTTTCAAACTTCGCGCTTTGGCTGCAATAATTGCAATCTTCGGGGCAGCCGCCCGTTTTGATAGACAAAAGAGTGCTTTTCTGCACAGCATTGGCATCAAACCATTGGCGGTGCACGCTTTGCGCTTCAAAAATCAAATCATTGAATGGCTGCGCGAACAAGGCGTTGACCTCGTCGCGTGTCCAATCATGGCGCGGTGCCACCGCATTGGGGAGCGGCTCAAAATCCAAATTTTCAGACATTATTCTTCCTTGCTTTCCAATATCCGATTTAGCAAGCCTGACTTATTTTGTGAAGCGCGTTCCGGGGGCTGGCGGGGTTTCAGGTGCACCCGCAAAACATTGTGCTTTTGACATCCAATCGGTGGCCACCGCGCCGGTGACGGTCAAACCGGTATCGGCAATGTTGCGCACTTGGGTCACAACTTGGCAGAAATCTGCGGCTGCGCCCTCAATGCGTTCGGCCTCTGACGCCTCGCCAAATTCCCAAACATCGCCCGATGGCGCGGTCAGTTTGACAAAGGGCATCGGCCCGGGCGGCGTTTCGCCGCGGGTTGCATAGGTCCAGCCAAATGTGTTTGTGCCCAATACGGCGATGGAACGAATGGTATCGGCATTGTCGCGCACCGCGCCAAGCTGGTCGAAAATCTCTTGCCCATGCGCCCATGTTTCCATCAGCCGTGCCGAAATGGATGAGCGCGCGCTCATATCCGGTCCGGCCCATTTCAGACGTTTTTTCGGGTCAACCTCGACAAAGCGCGCCGCCATATCCGTATAAAACGCGTGCCATTTTTCCAGCAAGTCGCGGCCTTTCACGCCGCCATTCCACTCGGCCTCATAGGCGCGCATGCTGCTTTTGCCAATCGCGGCCATCGCCTCGCCCAGCCATGCGGCGAAATTATCCTCATCGACATAGCTTTCATTGGCCGCCCAATTCCACATGTGCAAATGCTCCAGCACATTAGTCAGCGTCCAACCCTTAAACTGTGTCGCCGCATCAAAAGCCGCTTCATCCATGTCGCGCATCAGCGCATAAAGCGCATCGCTCTCGGCTTTAAAATCCAGTGCTTCTTGTAACATCTGCCTCTCCTATTCTTCGCCCGTATCAATCGCGATCAGCAAATCATCGGCCGCCACTTGCGCATCCGCCGCCACCAGAACATCCGCCACCGTGCCATCGACACTGGCCAGAATTTCATGTTGCATTTTCATCGCCTCAATAATCGCCAGCCTGTCACCCGTGGCAATCGCATCGCCCTTGCTGACAAACACGTCAATCACCTTGCCGTGCATGGGCGCGGTCACTTTGCTGCCATCGCCCGTCTCATCTGCCGTGGTGTTGCGCATCAGCATATTGCTGCATGTGAAACTTTTGCCATCAATGGTGGCATAAAGCGTTTCGCCGCTTAAAAAAGCCTGACTGACAAATTGCCGGTCGCCGCTATTCAGCACCATATGCGTGCCGTCATGCGCCCGCACGGACAACTCGATAATCTCCGCGCCAATATGCACCGCATAATGGTCGGGGTTTTTGGTGCGAACCGAGACCATAGTCTCGCTTTCGCCAACCGCCAGCTTATAGGGTGTGCGCAGCGTTTCTTCAGCTGAGAAATTCATCAATCCTCGCGGCACATGCATCGCCTTGGCGCGCGCTTTGGCGTGGTCACATAAGAAATGACGCACCGCCAAAATCGCCAATTCCGTCGCATCGGCAATCGGCGCGGCCAGCTCATCCTCGCTAAAGTTTTCGGCAATAAAGGCGGTTGAAAAATCGCCGGAGATGAAATCTTGTTTTTCAAGACAGGCAATCAAAAAATCGCGATTGGTCTTCGGGCCGAATAAGGCGGTATCGGTCAGCGCCTCTACCATCAGCTTGCGCGCCGCTTCGCGGGTCGGGCCGGTGGTGATGAGCTTGGCAATCATCGGGTCATAAAACGGCGAAATCTCCTGCCCGCCGCGAATACCCGTATCATAGCGCACACCGGGGCGCGCCAGCTGGTTAAAACAGGCAACCGTGCCGGTGCTCGGCAAAAAGCCCTTGGTCGGGTCTTCAGCATAAAGCCGCACTTCAATCGAATGGCCGGACAGGGTGACATCATCTTGGCTCAGCCCCAGCCGGTCGCCTTCCGCCACTTTAATTTGCAGCGCGACTAAATCGAGACCGGTCACTTCTTCGGTCACCGGATGCTCGACTTGCAGGCGCGTATTCATCTCAAGAAAATAAAAACTGCCATCGGCATCAAGCAAAAACTCCACCGTGCCCGCGCCGCGATAATTTATCGACTTGGCAGCCTCCACTGCCGCCTCGCCCATAGCCGCACGCAGCTCCGGCGTCATCACCGGACAGGGGGCTTCTTCAATGACTTTTTGATGGCGACGCTGCACCGAGCAATCGCGCTCGCCCAGATGAATGACATTGCCATGCGTATCGGCAAAAATCTGAATTTCCACATGGCGCGGTTTGACAATGGCTTTTTCCAAAATCAATTCGCCCGAGCCAAAGGCATTTTCCGCTTCCGAGCGGGCTGTCGTAATGGCGCTTTCCAAGCCATCTGCCGCCTCAACCAGACGCATGCCGCGCCCACCGCCGCCGGCGGCGGCTTTCACCATAATCG
>JAQWZC010000153.1 GCA_029253645.1 Alphaproteobacteria bacterium
GGCCGCATTTCTGCTCAATGAAAATCAGCCAAGATGTGCGCAACTATGCCGCCAAGCTGAATATGAAACCGGAAGACGCGCTGGCCGATATGAAGCAAACCGGTATGGATAAAAAATCCACTGAGTTCCGCATTGGCGGGGCCGAGGTTTATAAAAAAGTCTGAGCCGTCAGCCGCCGCCCTATTTCCAGCCGCGTGGATTGTCGGCCATTTCGGCGTTTTTGGCGTCCATGACGGCTTTAAGCTGCGCGGCAATGGCGGGCTTGCGGGTGGAAATATCATAGGCCTCGCCGGGGTCGGCGCGCATGTCAAACAGCCACGGGCCTTGGCCTTGCCAAATTGGAATGGAGACCGGATCGGTGGGATATACGACCGGCTTGCGGGCGCGATATTTATGCCGCTTGTCGCGCACCGCCATCAGCGTGCCGGCGGCGTAATAATATAACACCGCATGTGGGCTGTCGCCGCCGCGCAAAGTGGCGGCAATGGATTTGCCATCCATCATGCGGTCGGGCGGCGCGGGCAATTGCAACTCATCCAATAGGGTCGGCAATAAATCCGTGCCCATAACCAAAGCCTCAGAGCGTCCGGCGGCAATTTCTTGCGGCCAATGCGCGATAAAGGGCACATGCACACCGCCTTCAAAACTCACCCCTTTGCGCCCCCGACCAATGCCGCGCCCTTCCCACCACGGGCCATTATCACTGGTGATAATCAACAGCGTATTGTCAAAACGGCCGCGTTTTTTAAGCGCGGCGACAATGCGGCCCACCGTATCGTCCAGCCCTTGCACCACATCGCCATACAGACCGGCCTCAGAGCGGCCCGCCTCATGCGGCGCAGCGTAAAGCGGCACATGCGGGAAATTATGCGCGACATATAAAAAGAGCGGCTTGTCTTGCGGCGCATCGGCAATAAAGCGCTCGGCCTTGGCGGCATAAAGCGGGTTGAGCGTGGTTTGGTCAAACGGCGCTTCATGGGTCACGCGCTCGCCCGCCCCCGCCTTGCCGCTGACCAGCGTGAAGGGCGACATATCATTTGAATAATAAGTGCCGAAAAACTTTTCAAAGCCAAACTCGGTCGGAATGGATTTATCATGGTCGCCCATATGCCATTTGCCGACCATGGCGGTATGAAAGCCGCGCGCGCGCAGCACATCGGCGATTAAAATTTCTTCGCGCGGCAGGCGCACCGGATTATTGAAAAACCGGTTGAGCCGGTCGAGCGGCGTGCCGGAAGGAAACGGCACATGGGTCAATCCGGCGCGCGGTGCCATGCGACCGGTCAACATGGCGGCGCGCGAGGGCGAGCAGACCGGCGCCGGCGCATAATAATTTTGCATCACCAAACCAGCCGCCGCCAGCTTATCCATATGCGGGGTTTTAATCATGCGATTGCCGGTAAAGCCGACATCGCCATAGCCCAAATCATCGAATAAAATCACCACCACATCAGGCGTATTTTGTGGCGCATTTGGGCGCGTATTTGAGGCAGCCAGCGCGCTGATGGATTTCAGATAAGCGGCTTTGGAGGCCATGCGGGCATCATCATCAGCCTGTTCATAAAAGGCGATTTTAACGCTGATATAGAGCGTGGCGAAAATCAATGCGGCCACCGGCAGGGCCAAAACCAGCGCCAAGCGGGCCAGCCATTTTTTCAGCACCGGCGGCACGGACGGCATTAGCTGACGCCCAAATCGACTTCCAGCCCCGAAATCGCATTGACGAAATTATTCGGCGCATGGGTCTGCTGGCCGGTCCATTCAATATTCGGAAAGCGGTCGAGAATACGCCGATAAGCGGTTTCCAATTGCATATTGGCAATACGCTGGCCGAGGCAGACATGCGGGCCGGTGCCAAAGGCCAAATGGTCTTGCACATTATTGCGATGCATATCCATTTTATCCGGCTCGTGAAACACATCAGGGTCACGATTGGCCGCGCCATAATACATAATGACTTTTTCGCCGGGCAGAATTTGCTGGCCGGAAAATTCAGCCTCGGCCAAAGCCGTGCGGCGCATATACATGACCGGCGACACCAGACGCAGCGCCTCAGGCACCAGGCTGGGTGTCAGATTAGGGTCATCCAACAGCATTTGTTTTTGGTCTTTAAATTGCGTCAAGAGCCGCATCGTGCCCGATAATGAATTGCGGGTCGTGTCATTGCCGGCAAAAATAATCAGCAGCCATGAGCCGTCCAGATAAGACTGGTCCATCGGCGCGCCATCAACCTCGGTTGTGGCAATCACGGTCAATAAATCATCGCGCGGATTTTTGCGGCGGTCTTGCAAAACCTTTTGCCCGTAATTGAACATTTGGCGAATATTCCAAAGGAATTTCATAATGAAGAACGGGCTGATTTTGGCATTGGGGTTGGACACAATATATTGCGCGTTCTCCAAATAATGCATCCAGCGCACAATTTTGGGGCGGTCTTTTTCGTCAATGCCCAGCATTTCGCACAGCGTGTACATGGGCAGCCATTCAGAAAAATTGGTTACCATATCCACCTTGCCGTCATTTTTCCGGGCAATGGCTTCCATATTATCCAGCAAGCGGTCCACCTCGCCCTCCACGCGGCTTTGCAAATGCGCAATATAATCGGGCGTAAAGAAAGGCCGATGCGCCATGCGCAGCGGAATATGAAAGGGCTGGTCCATATTAATCATGGAGTTAAGCGCCGCGCCGCTCAGACGTTTGGGGCCCTGCTGGCGGGCGCTATAGCCCATTAAAATACCGCCCTTGCCGGAAGAAAATGTCTTGGCATCTAGGTCGCATTTTTTCACATCCTCATAGCGTGACAGCGACCAGAAACCGGCAACATCCGTATCCGCCGGGGGTTGCCACCAAGCCACAGGCGCTTTCTCGCGCAGCGTGTGAAAATATTCATAAGGCTGACCATGTTCGGCAAAAGCCATAATATCCATCAGGTCAAAACCCGCAGGCGTTTCATATTTCACATGCGGCGGACGATAAGCATTGTCCTCGGGCTGAATAATATCTGACAAAGATTGCATAAAAAAACCTCAAAAATGACGCGTGCGTCATGACTATAGAGCGCGTCAAGCGACGGGCAAGTGTTTAGCGACGTGAGTTTAGCGACGGGGGTCTAGCGACAGGGGTTTAGCGACGCCGCTTACCCGCTAAGGCTTACTCACTAAAACAGAGCCGCTAGGAAAGCGCCAATAGGGCCAAGCCACCGGTCGCGCCCATGAGATACGCCCCGGGCAGGCGAATGAGCAATTTATGACCGGCAAAGCCGAGGCCGATAAATAACGCCGCGCCCAAAAGATTCATTGCCACCACCGGATAGGCCATCGGGGCCGCGACCGGATTATAGGCAATATGGGTCAGCGTCAGGCCGGAGACCAATAATAAGACGGTGAACATATCCCAAGACACGGTGCTGAGCGTGACCGCGCTTTCGGGCAAATTACCTTTGCGAATTTCACCCAGATACATGCGGCGGCCCAAAATGCCGTGAAACCCCGCGCCGAAAAACGCAATCGCCGCAGCGGCGAGTAAATACCAAAAAGCCATGTCTCTCTCCATCGTCAAATTGACTGGCTTGAAAATTGACACACCCTCATGCGCAAGGCAAGACGCGCCAAAACGACGTCATCTTAACCGCCAAAGAGTTAACAGCGCGTTGATGGGTTTTTGTTGCAAGTCGTGATGCAGGCTTTATACAAACGACGTGGCTATTGCCAGCAGATGGCCAATAGATGGAGAGGTGCCGGAGTGGTTGAACGGGGCGGTCTCGAAAACCGTTGTGCGCGCAAGCGTACCGAGGGTTCGAATCCCTCTCTCTCCGCCACGCTAAAAGCACCCGCTTGCCCGAAGGGCAAGCCCGGTGCGCCTTCCGCCTTACCGAAGGGGGGG
>JAQWZC010000157.1 GCA_029253645.1 Alphaproteobacteria bacterium
CGGGCGGCCATTTGGATAAGAAATAGCGGTAGTTATGTAGAAATTCTTATCTTTCACTTTAAGTCCTTAACCGGCTTTCTGCCGACTGGCATCTGCAAAACCGGTCATCCACTCGAACACAGCCTGCTTTTTATCGAGATTAAGCGTATCAACCGAGCGGCTGTCGTGCTCCACCTTCTCCCATAAGGCCACAAAGGGTTCAACCCCAATCTGAGCGACCAAAAGGCGGTTCACCAATTCCAATTCACCCTCGAAAACCGGTTGAAATGCAGCCCCGGTCGCGGCGCAGCGCACATAACGGTGCAGCCATCCGGCCAGTAAGAAACAAAATATGCTGAATTGCTCGGGCGTCGCGCGTGTGCCAAAGCGTCCGGCCAGCGCATGCAGCTTCTCCACATCGAGGCGCGGCGCGGTTTCCAGCACACCCACCATGTCACGATAAAGGTCAAAACCGCCCTCGGCGCACAACATCAGCGCATAACCGGCACTGCCCTGCGCCAAAAAAGCCGAGGCGGCGACCTCATTCGGGTCGCTTTCGGCCAGCCGCCCCTGCACAATGCTCTGCAAATCCTCCTCATTCAGCGCGTTAAACTGCAACATGCGACAGCGCGAGCGTATAGTATCCAACACCCGCCCGGGATTGTGACAGACAATCAAAAACAGGCATTTTTCCGGCGGTTCCTCAATCAGCTTGAGCAGCGCATTGACGCCGTTTTTATTCATATCATCAATGCTGTCGATAATGGCGACGCGCCAACCGCCCCGCCCCGCGCTGAGATTGAATGAGTGTTTCAGCTCACGCGCCGCGTCAATCGGAATATCACCGCGA
The DNA here is from genome assembly GCA_029253645.1 of Alphaproteobacteria bacterium. Lineage (GTDB taxonomy): Bacteria > Pseudomonadota > Alphaproteobacteria > RS24 > RS24 > UBA8337. The sequence continues at coordinate 830 of JAQWZC010000157.1, forward strand.
AACTTCTGGGTTTTGTGATTATAAGAGCGCTTCAAGACGAATAAATCGGGATGCGCGCCCTCTTCCACCAAATGCGCCTCGCTATTTTCAATCGCCGGAGACAGCGCTTCTATCGCGCCACCGGTCAGCACGGCCCGCGCCGCCAGATAGGCAAAGCTGGCCTTGCCAACGCCTTTCGGGCCGGTCAGCAGCCAGGCATGCGGCATACGCCCGCCATTCAGCGCGTCGAGAAATGTTGTCTGCTGGGTTTGATGCCCGACCAAAGCGCCGGTCAGGCGCGGCGGATTATCGCCGTCAATATCAGACACTTCCTCAATTTTTTCAACGGAGCTCATGCGCTTACTTTAGGCCGACCGACACGGCGCGGCTAGAGCTTAAAACGCTCTTGCATGACATCTTCAATTTGCTGCCAGACTGCGTCAAAGCTGTTTTCCGCATCAATGACCATAATGCGTTTGGGATCTTCAGCCGCCAATGCCAGAAAGCCGTCACGTACATCGCGGTGAAACGCAGCATCCTTTTTCTCAAATCGTGCCGCGCCGCCGCGTTTGGCTGCGCGTTGCAGCCCAGCATCCTCGCGCACATCGAGCAAAAACGTGACATTGGGCATGGTATTGCCGACCGCCATTTGCTGCATCGGGCGCACGACATCCAGCCCCAACCCGCCGGCAATGCCCTGATAGGTCAGTGTGCTGTCGAGAAAGCGGTCGCAAATCACCCATTTACCTTCTTCCAAAGACGGCTCAATCAGGCGGTTTACATGTTCGACCCGCGCTGCCGTCATCATCAGTAATTCCGAATAAGGCGACCAGCGGTCAGGGTCACCCTGCACCAGCAAATCCCGTAATTCCTCGCCTTGCTTTGTGCCGCCCGGCTCGCGTGTCTCTACAACATCTAGCCCTTTGGCGCGTAAATATCCGGCCAGACGCGTTGCTTGTGTTGACTTGCCGCCGCCCTCGCCGCCTTCAAAGCTGATAAATTTTCCCCGCATATCAATCACCCACCATTAAATAAATTAAACTACTCATCGCGCGGCCAAATACATTGCCCTTGTCGATATCCTCAGCCGCCACCAAATCAACCTCTTGCGGCACCAAGCCCGGCAAAGTGACACGCAATTTGCCCAGCTTGTCGCCGGTTTTAATCGGTGCCAGCACCGGCTTTTCAAAGGTGACGGTCGCCACCATTTTGCGCCGCCCGCTGCGCGGTGTGACAATGTCAAAGCGCTGGTTTGTGGTTACTTTCACCGTGGCTTCATCGCCGTGCCAAACCGGCAATTCGGTTACCGATTGCCCGGCTTCGACCAGCAAATCGCGGCTGAAATTGCGGAAGCCGAATGTCATCAGCTTGCGCGCTTCGCGGGCACGCTCGCGTTTCGAGTTCAGCCCGTTAATCACCAATATCAGCCGCCGCCCGTTTTGTTCGGCCGAGGCCACCAGACCATAACCGGACTCGCGCGTATGGCCCGTCTTCAGCCCGTCAGCGCCAATATTGGCGTAAAGCAGCGGGTTGCGATTGGTCTGGCGGATATTATTCCAAGTGAAATCGCGCTCGCTAAACAAACGATAATAATCGGCGTGATGATTGATGAGTTGCCGTGCCAACGTCGCCAAATCCCGCGCCGTGGTTTTATGCTCGGGTTCGGGCAGCCCGGTCGAGTTCATGAAACTGGAGCGCGTCATACCCAACTCTTGCGCTCGCTCGGTCATTAATTCAGCGAAAGCCGGTTCGCTGCCCGCCAGCCCCTCAGCCAAGGCGATGCAGGCATCATTGCCCGACTGGATGATGACGCCGCGCAGCAAGTCCATGACGGCGACCCGCGAGCGGGCTTTTAAAAACATGGTGGAGCCACCGGAGGCCGCGCCGCCGCGTCGCCACGCATCATCACTGACAAAAAATTTCTCATCAGCGGTCACGGCGCCGGACTCCAGCGCCTCAAACGCCATCAAAACCGTCATCAGCTTGCTCATGCTGGCCGGGCTCATGCGCGCATCGGCGTTTTTCTCAAACAGTGTGACGCCGGTTTCGGCGTCCAGCAATAAGGCGTAGCTGGCTTTGGTCTCAACCGCTTGCGCCGCCGCCGGTAAAAAGACCGGCAAGAGCAGCGCCATCGCGATCCATCCTGATTTCAATCGTCCCATTTGCGTCCCCTATTGCTCAATAATCACGGCGTCAGTGTGACCGGCCGCGACCAGTCTTTCGAGGGTCGAGCGGGCATCGGCACGAATATTGGCGCCGCCCATTTTGACCCGATATAGCGTCGCGCCGCCCATTTTCACCTCAACAATTTTGACCGGCGAAAACGCCTTCAGCTTCTCTTGCAGCGCCACCGCATTGGCGCGCATGGAAAACACCCCAACCTGCACCGCATAACGCTTCTCCTCGACATCCGGCGTCGGCTTGGGCAGCGCCTTGCCATCAGCGGTCAGCACATCAACCGGCTCAATCGGCGCGGCAGCGACACGGCTGTCTTCCTCCGGCGTTTTCGGTTTATCGGCAATGAAGCGGTCAGGTTCTTGGCGTTTAATCAAGCGCCCGGCGCTGTCATAAAGCGGCGCGCGCCCAAGATATTGCACCCGCACTTGCGCCGTGCCCTTTTGCCTAAAGCCCAGCACATCGGCGGCATGACGCGACATATCAATCTCGCGGTCTTTGGCAAACGGGCCGCGATCATTAATCCGCACAATCACCGAGCGGCCATTTTCCAAATTGGTGACTTTGGCACGCACCGGCATTGGCAAGGTCGGATGTGCCGCCGTCAGCAAATCCATGTCAAAAATTTCGCCATTAGCCGTGCGCCGACCATGAAATTTTGGGCCATACCAAGAGGCCATGCCGGTATTGTCATAGGTCGTATCCTCTTGCGGATAATACCAATCGCCCTCAATTTCATAAGGCGTGCCGATTTTATAAATGCCACCGGCGGCCACGCGACGGCCCTGCTCTTCTGCCGCGCGGCGGTCAGAAAACGACGTGCACCCGGCCAGTAAAAGGGTCACTGCCACCGTAATTTTCAGCTTTAACATTCGCGCCGCCATGCCATTGAGTTTTCGTCCAAGCCCTGTGTAAGAGACAATGCAGTTGAATATAGGGGATTCGGTTTCGCTTAAGAAGCAAACCCAAAGCGCGGTGCAATATGTATGGTTGAAATCATCGCGCAATCAAGCTACATCACCCCTGCTGAACTTGGGTCGCACGGGCGTTTTGCGCCCACCTGCAGGAGGGGTGGCTGAGTGGTTGAAAGCGGCGGTCTTGAAAACCGTTGAGCGTTTACGCGTTCCGGGGGTTCGAATCCCTCCCCCTCCGCCATTAACTTGGATGAAGCGATTGTTTTTATTGCCTTTTATACTGAGGCAATGACTTCACCCCCACATTCGCCCTATCTTTTACTTGATAGCCCCGCAAAGCATGGGATGCGCTCGGCAAGCTTACCCCCGCTGCATGTGACATGCCTCGCGCGCGCGATAAAACACCTGCCAGCTTGCTGGCTCCGGTGCGCCCTTCGCCACCGTAGAAGCACTAGCCGAATGAAATGAGGTATAGTGCGCTTTGCGCCAGCGAGCGGCCAATAGGCGGCGAGTCGGGCGCAGTGAGCGAAGCGAACAAGTCGGCAAGGCTCGGGACTCCTACCGCGCCGTCGCCTAGCCAACCCCGACCCCCTAAAAATCAAAATGGGTTCCTATGTGAGATTCATGGAACGAGCGGGCTTAACTCATCGCAACAATAGCGACATTAAAGGCGCGCGAATATGCGGCGATGGTGACACAGGCATGGACAAAGCAGGTGGCGGCATGATGCGTTGCATATGATGCAATCTGCTCCCCATAAGCTTCCCCAAAGCGCAAGGCGGATACTGCTTGCGTCGCAAGAACTGCCTTAACTTATTGTTTTACTTATTAAAGTATTGGTGACCCCGGTAGGACTTGAACCTACAACCTCAAGATTAGAAGTCTCGCGCTCTATCCAGTTGAGCTACGGGGCCATTGAGCGGACGCCGGAAAGGCGCGGCGCGGCCTATATCTTCTCGACTCTATCATAGCGAAAATTATCTGAATAGGATTTCGCCAAACGCTTACGCTTATTCGGTCGGTCAACCCGCGCCGCCAAACCTTGTGCCGCGGCATAGGCCTGCGCCTCTTCCAACGTGTCAAATTTCAGCTTCACCTGATTGGCCGTGCCATCAATGGAATTCCAGCCGGTAAACGCATCTTTCCGACGCGCGCCCTGGGCGGCAAACTCAAGCACCCAATAGTTAGACTGAGCCGTGCCCGAGGACATGGCCGATTTCGAAGGTTGATAAATACGCGCTTTCATAAGGCTGGTTTTAACTGCTTCGCGCCCTGCTTTTCAAGCGAACATTTTATCAACCGAATGTGTCGGGCTTATTTAATGGCCAACGGGTTAATAATGGCTTGCACCGCACCGGCGAGTTTGGGTACCCCAAGCGTGAACATAAACTCATCAACGCCATCGGCCACAAGATTATGCGTCACCATATTCTCGAGAATAAAAATGCCATATTTGGTCAGCAAAATGCCATGCACCGGAAACACCCGCTTCGGGTCTTCGCTGGGCAACGCCTCAAGCGCCCATGTATCGGCACCCACCGCGACAACACCCAATTCAGCCAAATAATGCGCGCCGCTAATGCCGAGGCCGGGTTCGCCGGGCGAAAGCGTGGTTTTGCCCTCATTGGCCTTCATGAAGCCGGAGTGAAACAGCACCACATCACCCTTGGTGATTTTGATGCCCTGCCGCTTCATGGCTTTTTTAATGTCGGCTTTGGTATAGGCCGTGCCGGCGGGCAACGGGTCTTGCTTAAAGATTTTGGTCATATCCAATACCACGCCGCGCGTCACAAAACCGGGCAAAGCATGCGTGCCGAATTTCAGCAATCCATCGGGCGACACAACTTCTGCCGCCGGTGTTTCATTATAATATTTATGCTCTTTGCCGATATGGCCAAAGCCGTCAAGCTGCGAGCCAATGCCGATTGATGTCACCACCGTGTCATCATTTGACACTAATTTGTCAGGCCCCAATAACGCGCCGGAGCCGTCATTAAGCTGGTGCACAATCATTTGAAATTTGCGCGGCCCATATGCGGGCGTGTCGGGTCCGGTGACCATGCCAAGCTGATAGACTTTGCCTTTGGTCACCAATTTGGCCGCCTGCTTGGTCTTCGCCTCGGTTAGATAATTGCCATGTCCCAATTCGTCATTTTTGCCGAATTTTTTTACAAAATAATCATCCGCCATAACCGATGACGCGCCGATGACGACAAGCGACAAGCCCATCAAACCCAAAACAAAACCACGTGGCAAAAATCTTTTCAATGACGCCTTCATAGACAACCCTCCCGAGAATAGTTATTGATTAAGGCATATTTTGAGGGGCGCGGACAAGACATCATCTGCAATCGCGCCCGAGGGGTCGAAGCCGTCACCATGCATCCGATTTATTTCATCCAAGCGCAAATCGCCAAAACTTTTCTGCTGATATATCGGCTTGCCGGTCTGCGTATCGGCTCATGGCTTGGCAGCCAGCTGGGGTTTTTGCTGGGCAAAATTGCCCGGGAACGCAAGATTGCCGATGAGAATTTGCGCCTCGCCCTGCCCCATCTTTCTGAGGCGGAACGCAAAGAGGTTTTGACCAAATGCTGGCGGCAATTAGGCCGCGTGGTCGGCGAGTTTCCACATATGAAGAAAATCGCCCGCGAGGCTGACAGCCGTGTGCTGATTGAAGGCGCGGAGCATGTTGAAGCCGCCCTGCCCAATGGCGGCCCGGCGATATTCCTGTCCGGTCATTTTTCAAATTGGGAAATTATGATGCTGGGCATTCAGCGCCTTGTCGGCGATACCGGCTCGATTTATCGCCACGCCAATAATCCGTATATGGAGGCTTGGGTGATTAAACAGCGCAGCAGTTTTATGCCCGCGCAGATTAAAAAAGGCCGCAGTGGCGCGCGCACCATGATTGAGCTTTTGCAAAAGAAAACATCTTTGGCTGTGCTGGTGGACCAAAAATTAGGGCGCGGCGATCCGATTGAGTTTTTCGGCCGCCCGACCAAAGCGCCATCCGCTTCGGTAAAACTGGCCCGGCGATTTGAGGTTCCGGTGATACCGACTGTTATCATGCGCCGCGAAGACGCGCCGGATAGCACGCATTTTGTGCAGCGGTTTTTCCCTGCAATTCATGTGGCAAAGACCGATAATATGCAGGCTGATATCGACGCCGCGATGCGGCAAATCTATGACCTATTGGAGCAATGGATTACCGAAAAGCCGGAAGACTGGTTCTGGCAGCATAATCGCTGGAAATAATCAGCGACGCTTCAGGCTTTTCTGACGAATGGCGTCCGGCTCGCGGCTCAGCGAATCCCAACACAGGCCTTTTTCGGTAATGCCCTCAAGCACCAAAGCTGGCTCGACATTAAATGTGTAAGCACCCGTCTTATCGACACTCAGCTTGGCGATGCGCGGCGGCTGCCCCTCCACATCCAGCGATAATTCATAATCCAGATCGAGATTTTGAAAAATATCGCCATTGACTTTGCGGGCTGAGAAGCGACCCTTCATTTTAATCCACGCATTGTCAAAGGCGCGTTCTTCAAAACTCGGATGGGGAATACCCAAAAAGCTGATGAGAAAGTCGCCATCTCGGCGCGACAGAATAACGAAGTCGTAAAGCGACTGTCCGCTATTCCAGTCAAACTCGCCGTCTGAGCAAAAGGTTACTTTGTCAGCATTGAAAACGCTGGCTTGCGCGAGGGCTGTGGGCGTCACGAAAACCGAAAGCAGCAACATGACGGGGAGCGGGAGAACTTTTGTAATTTTCATGCGCGAAAAATAACAGAATCTTTTGCAAGTACAATGCGGCGTTTTGCAGTCCGCTATGATTTCACCATTACTGTGCGCGCGCCGCCTCAGCGAGGCGCAAAAGCCGCAGCATATTGCCGCTCCATATCTTCTCAATGGTTTGGGTGCTGACATCAGCCGCGCGCAAAGCATCGGTGATTTTCGGCAAATCCGATACATCTTGCAGGCCGTTCACCCCGCCGCCGCCATCCCAATCGAGACCAATGCCGACATTGTCCGGCCCCATCAGGGCCAGCGCATGAAAAATATGATCCATGACATCTGACAGTTCGGCATAATCGGGTGGATATTTTTCATCCAGCGCGCGGCGGTCGGCGATAAAGGCTTGGTGGTTTTCACGCATGCCGCCCGGGGCGTTTTGATATTTCCTATACAGCCCGATAAATTCCGGCAAGCGGCGTGGGTCAGTATTCAGGTCGCGCAAATAACCGGAAAGCGAATTAATCTGAATGACGCCACCCGATTGCGCCAATTTCTTCAGCAAATCATCAGGCACATTGCGCGGATGTTCATAAAGATGCGCCGCGCCGGAATGAGACAGAATAATCGGCGTCGTCGATAAGGCGATGGCCTGCGCCAATGCCACGTCATGGGCATGGGACAAATCGACAATCATGCCCAGCTTATTGGCGCGCTTGATAAGCGCCTTGCCTAAGGGCGAGAGGCCGCCCCATATTTGCCCAGCCTTATCGGTGGAGCTGTCGGCAAATTGATTATTGCGCGAATGAACCAACCCGACCATGCGCACACCGGCGGCATAAAACTCATCAAGAAGGTCGATATTCGTGCCAAGCGGATAAGCGTTTTCAATGCTTTTATAGACCACACGCTTGCCCGAGGCCGCGATGCGCGCCGCCTCATCAGCTTGCAAGGCCAAAGCGAAATCATCGGAAAGTTTGGTGACCATATCGTCTATCACCAAACTGCGTTGGCGCGCATGAGCCAGCGCTTTGGCGTAACCCTCCTCGGTTAACGGCCCCTGCGCCGTGTAAATCACCCAAAAGCCGCCATCGAGACCGCCCTCTTTCATCCGCGGCAAGTCAACTTGCGCGTAATCTTGCATCCAATCATGGCGGTTTGTGATGTCAAAGCCCTCGCGGTCAAGCACTAATGGCGTGTCGAGATGGCTGTCCAGCGTCAGCATATCATCATGGTTTTTCGCATCATTTTGGGGCGCGTCGCAGCCGATTAGCGCCAGCGTCAAACCCATTGCCGCCGCGTAAGGCATAAGTTTTATACTCATAAGAACTCCTTTGCCTCACACTATTGCTGCTTGGCAGGCTGTGCAAGCTCGGGCATGGTGTCGGCTGCTATTTTGGGGGATACATGAAATGAGTGAGGCACCACAAAGGCTCGGCTGGGGCCAGAAGATTGGCTATGGCAGTGGCGACTTCGCCTTTAATCTTTATTGGCAAGGCATCAGCCTTTATCTGTTTTACTTTTATACGGATGTCATGGGCCTGCCCAATGCTATGGCGGGAATTATTTACGCCATTGGCTCGTTTTGGGATGCCGGAACAGACCCGATTATGGGCTATCTCGCTGACCGCACTCGCACACGATGGGGACGCTATCGACCCTACCTCTTATTCGTGCCGATACCGATGGCCTTTGGCTATATGCTGCTGCTTTGGCATCCGGGTGATATGTCCATCACCTCGCTTGGGCTGATGGCGTTGGTCGGGCAATTGGTGTTCCGCTTATTGTTCACCATGGCCTCCACCCCCTATTCCGCCCTGATGGCGCGCATGACCAATAATTCAGAGGACCGCGCAGGCATGGCGGGCGCGCGCATGCTATTTGCTTATCTGGGCGCGTTTTCCGTTGTCGCCCTTGCCGGTGTCTTGCTTGAAAATGCCGATAATGACCGCGCCGCCTTTATGTCACTGGCTGTTATTTCGGGCATTTTGGCGACGGCGATATTCTGGATTTGCTTTGCCATTTGCCGCGAGCCGCCCGAGCGCGCAGACGATGCCCCGGCCATCAGCCTCAAACAGACTTTTGCCTCGATAAAGCAAAACACGCCGTTTTTAATCGTCTTTATCGGCATTGTGTTGATGGTCACCGGCACGACGGTTATCGGCAAGACCATAATTTACTTTTTTGAGTATCAAATGGGCGACCGCAATGGCGCGCAAACCGCGCTCATGGCCTTCGGCCTGACCGGCCTTTTGGTTATTCCGTTTTGGACCTTCGTCACGCTCAAAACCTCAAAACGTTTTGTCTGGCTGGTTGGCAGCTTCTTTCTGTCACTCGCATTGCTGGCGTTTTTGTTCAATCCCGCGACCTCGCAAAGCATGGTGATATTGAATTATATCGCCATGAGTTTCGGCGCAGGGGCTTTCGCCATCACCTTTTGGGGCATGCTGCCCGACACGGTGGAATATGGGGAATGGAAAACCGGCCACCGCGTCGAGTCCATGATTTTCGGCTTTGCGACCTTCGCCCAAAAATCGGCCGTCGCGCTGAGTGCGCTGATTTTGGGCGTGCTGCTTGATGTGATTGGCTATCAAGCCGGTGCAGTGCAAAGCGAAACGACGCTCTCGGGCTTGCGGATGATTATCGTCTTTGTGCCATTGGTCGGCGTCATCGCGTCGGCCGCTTGCATTTATTTCTATCCGCTATCGCCGCAACGCCATGCCGAGATTGTGTCCGCATTGGAAGCGCGCTGAATTGGCTTTACCCTTTTTGCGCATCCTGCTTGCCCATAAAGCCCGCCAGCATCAAGCAACCGGCCAAAATGCCGAGGTTTTTGACAAAGTTTTGCGTTTCATGCTGGCCTTCCATACCGCTGAAATTCCAAAAATCATGCAAGTTGAAATTGATAATCACAATATAGAGCGCGCTGCCATAGGCCGCGAGGCGCAAATGGCGGCCCGCCAATAACATGCCGCCCAATACCAAATTTGCGACACCCGCGATAAGCAGCAGTGGGTCGGCAAATGGGATATTATGCCGTTGCATCAGGTCAATATGGGTCTGCCAATCCGCAAACTTGGCCAGCCCGGGCAGCACGAAATAAAGGCCGAGCAAAAT
>JAQWZC010000159.1 GCA_029253645.1 Alphaproteobacteria bacterium
GACCGCGTTTCGCGGTTTCTGGATGATGCGGGCCTGTGGAAGCGTGAAGCGCGCAATAATCCTGAAAAAGCCAAGCCGGGCATAAAAGCGCAAGAGCGTATGGAAGCTCAAAAAGAGGCTGAAGAAGAAGCCAAACGCGCCGCTGAAGAAGCCGCTGCCGCCCCAGTCGAAGAAGCGCCTGCTGAGGAAGCACCTGCCGAAGAAGCGCCTGCTGAAGAAGCTGCTCCTGCTGAAGAAGCACCAGCCGAAGAGGCTCCTGCCGAAGAAGCACCTGCCGAAGAAGCACCTGCCGAAGAAGCTCCTGCCGAAGAAGCTCCTGCCGAAGAAGCTGCTCCTGCTGAGGAAGCACCAGCCGAAGAAGCCCCTGCTGAGGAAGCTTCTGAGGAAGATAAGGCCGAGTAAATGGCGACCCGCCCCGAGCGCATGTCGGTTGTGGCCCCTAAGGGCCATGTCTGCTTATGCATTATCGGGGCGGCGCATGGCGTGCGCGGGGCGGTAAAGGCGAAATGTTTTGCCGAGAATATTGCCGACCTCGCCGCCTATGGCCCGCTGCGCGATGGGCAGGGCCAAGAGTTTAAAATCACCTCTGCCAAGCCCGATAAAATCGGCGCAAGACTGACGCTGGATGGCGTTCATAGTCGTGAAGCGGCGGAGGCCCTGCGCGGCACGGCCTTGTTTTTGGCGCGCGAAAAATTGCCCGCGCTGAACGATTCGGATGATTTTTATCATGCCGACCTTATCGGCCTCAGCGTGATGGATGTGGCGGGCGCGCCGCTGGGCAAAGTGGCCGGTGTGCATAATTTTGGTGCCGGGGATTTGCTGGAAATCGCGCCCGATGAAAACAATCAAGAGCACAACCAAGAGCACAACCAAGAGCAAAGCGCATTTTATCCCTTCACCAAAGAAATCGTGCCGCAAATTGATATTGCCGCGGGATTTTTGACCCTTGTGCCGCCCATTGAAGATGAGGCGCGGCCCCCTGAACAAATGGCCGAGCAAATGGCCGACCCTAAACGGAAGGGCGACGCATGAGTTTCGCCGCCCACATCATCACCGCCTATCCCGATATGTTTCCCGGGCCTTTGGGCGAAAGCCTGCATGGGCGCGCTTTGGCCGATGGCCTATGGCATATGCAAACGCATGATTTGCGCGGCTTCGGCGCGGGCAAACATCAAAATATTGACGATACACCGGCCGGTGGTGGGCCGGGCATGGTGCTGCGCGCCGATGTCGCCGCCGCCGCCACCGACCACGTGACAGCGCAAGCCGATATGCCGCTGATTTTACCCAGCCCGCGCGGTGTGCCGTTCAGCCAATCTCTGGCGCAGGAATGGGCGCAAGGCGCGGGGCTGATTTTTTTGTGCAACCGCTTTGAAGGGGTGGATGAGCGGTTCATTGAAGCGCGCCAACCGCTGGAGGTCTCTTTGGGCGATTATGTGCTGGCGGGCGGTGAGATGGCGGCCATGGTGATGCTGGAAGCAGTTTTGCGGCTGGTGCCCGGGGTCATGGGCAAGCTGGAAAGCGGTGCGGATGAGAGCTTTTCTGAGGCCAATCATGGCTTGCTGGAATATCCCCATTATACCCGCCCGCAAGATTTTGAAGGGCGCGATATTCCCGATGTTGTGACCGGCGGCGACCATGAAAAACTGGCCGCCTGGCGGCGCGCCCAGGCCGAAGCGGTGACGCAAAGCCGCCGCCCTGATTTATGGGCCGCTTTTCTCAAGGGAAAAAGTGATGCAGCGGGGGGTTTTAAACGCAAAAAAGGGTGACAAGCCTGTCTGCCCGTGCTAAATCGCCCCATCTCGTGCCGAAAGGCGCGACTTTGTTTACCGAAATTCGCCATGCCCCCTCGAGGACGGCGCCCTTAAAGGGATAAGACAAATGAATGTGATTGAAGAGATTGAACGCGAGCATATGGCCGAATTAACGGCTGAAAAATCCGTGCCTGATTTTCAACCGGGCGATACGGTGAAGGTCAATGTGAAAGTGATTGAAGGCTCGCGCGAGCGTATTCAGGCGTTTGAAGGTGTGTGCATTGCCCGCGCCGGTGGCGGTCTCAATGAAAATTTTACGGTGCGTAAAATCTCTTATGGCGAAGGCGTCGAGCGCGTTTTCCCGATTTACTCGCCTTTGGTGGACAGTATTGAACTGATGCGTCGGGGCCGTGTGCGCCGCGCCAAGCTGTATTATCTGCGTGGCCTGACCGGTAAGGCGGCCCGTATTGTTGAGCGTCGCTTGAAGACCACAAAGGCGGATGCGACGCCGAAAAAAGTGATTGAGCAGGAAGCGGCTCAAGAGGAGACAGGCGCCGAAAGCGAAGCTTAAGCGTTCTTCTTAAAAAGCCCCCCAGCCAAACAATCAGGGGCCGGCATCAACCCGCCGCCTCATGAAACAGAGGCAAGACAAAGGCAGGATGATGACCGGAACAACACTTTACGATAAAATTTGGGACGCCCATTTGGTGGATGCGGACAGCAACGGCAATTCGCTGCTCTATATTGACCGCCATTTGGTGCATGAAGTGACCAGCCCGCAAGCCTTTGAAGGCCTGCGTATGGCGGGCCGCACACCGCGCGCGCCGCATAAGACGCTGGCTGTTGCCGACCATAATATTCCGACCACCAATCGCGCCGGTGGTTTGGACGCGATTGATGACCCTGAAAGCAAATTGCAAATTGAGACGCTGGAAAAAAACTGCGCCGAATTTGGCATTGATTATTTGCCGATGGATGATATTCGCCAAGGCATTGTGCATGTGGCCGGCCCCGAACAGGGCTTTACCCTGCCGGGCCTGACCATTGTTTGCGGCGACAGCCACACTTCTACTCATGGCGCATTTGGCGCGCTGGCGCATGGCATTGGCACGTCTGAGGTCGAACACGTGCTGGCCACGCAAACGCTGATACAGGGCAAGGCCAAAAACTTCCGTATTAATGTGGTGGGTGACGCGCCGTCTCATGTCACGGCGAAAGATATTGCGCTGGCCATTATTGGCGAGATTGGCACGGCCGGCGGCACCGGCTATGTGCTGGAATATGCCGGTGAAGCGATTGAAGCGCTGTCCATGGAAGGGCGCATGACGCTGTGCAATATGTCGATTGAAGCCGGAGCCCGCGCCGGATTGGTTGCGCCCGATGAGAAGACTTTCGCCTTTTTGAAAGACCGCCCGCGCGCGCCCAAAGGTGCCGATTGGGAGCAAGCCGTGGCCTATTGGCAGACGCTGACATCTGATGAGGATGCGGTGTTTGATAAAGAGATTACCATTGACGCCGCCGCTCTGCCGCCTTTGGTGACGTGGGGCACCAGCCCGCAAGATGTGATTGCGGTGGACGGCCATGTGCCCGACCCGTCAGACATTGCCGATGAGGGCCGCCGCAAAGCGACCGAGCGCGCGCTGGATTATATGGGGCTAAGCGCCGGTACGCCGATGCAGGAAGTGGCGATTGACCGCGTCTTTATCGGCTCATGCACCAATAGCCGCATTGAGGATTTGCGCGCCGCTGCCGCCATTGCCAAAACCGGCAAAGTGGCCGCCAGTGTGGACGCTATGGTGGTGCCGGGCTCGGGTTTGGTGAAGCAGCAAGCCGAAGCAGAAGGCCTTGACCGGATTTTTATTGAGGCGGGTTTTGATTGGCGCGAGCCGGGATGCTCTATGTGTTTGGCGATGAATGCCGATAAGCTGGCCCCGGGCGAGCGTTGTGCCTCGACCTCAAACCGCAATTTTGAAGGCCGCCAAGGACGCGGCGGGCGCACTCATTTAGTATCGCCGGAAATGGCCGCCGCGGCGGCTTTGGCCGGTCATTTTGTCGATATTCGCGACCTGAAAGCGGAGGGCTAATCCATGGAAAAATTCGATAAACTCACCGGCATTGCCGCGCCGCTTGATATCATTAATGTCGATACGGATATGATTATCCCGAAGCAGTTTTTGAAAACCATTCAGCGCTCGGGCTTGGGCAAAAACCTGTTTGATGAAATGCGCTATACGCCGGAAGGCGATGAAATTGCTGATTTTGTGCTCAATCAACCGGCCTATCGGTCGGCTGAAATTCTGGTGGCAGGCGATAATTTCGGCTGCGGCTCTAGCCGCGAACACGCGCCCTGGGCGTTGTTGGATTTTGGTATTCGCTGCGTTATCGCGCCGAGCTTTGCCGATATTTTTTATAATAATTGCTTCAAAAACGGCATTTTGCCGATTGTGCTGCCGCAAGCCGATGTCGATAAACTCATGGATGACGCCAAGCGCGGAGCCAATGCGACGGTGAGCATTGATTTGGAAAGCCAAACGATAAAAGGCCCGGATGGCGGCGAGATTGCTTTTGAGGTGGATGCGTTCAGAAAACAATGCCTGATGCAAGGCCTCGACGATATTGGTCTGACGCTGCAAAAAGCCACGGCCATTGATGATTATGAAGCCACGCTTGACGCGCAGGCATGGCGCTAAGCCCGCTTTGGCTCTAACCAAAAGGTAAATTATGGAAAAGATTCTTATCCTGCCGGGCGATGGTATCGGCCCTGAAGTAATGGGCGAGGTGCGCCGCGTGATTGATTGGTTCGGCCATCAGCGCGGTTTTCAGGCGACGCTTGACGAAGACCTTGTCGGCGGTTGCGCCTATGATGTGCATGGCGCGGCGATTTCTGATGCGGCTATGGAAAAAGCCCAACAGGCCGATGCGGTTTTGCTGGGCGCGGTCGGTGGCCCGAAATGGGATAATGTGGCTTATGAAGCGCGCCCCGAAGCCGGGCTGTTGCGCTTGCGCGCCGATATGGAATTATTTGCCAATCTGCGTCCGGCGATTTGCTTTCCTGCTTTGGCCGATGCGTCTTCTTTAAAACGCGAGCTGGTGGAAGGCTTGGATATTATGATTGTCCGCGAGCTGACCGGCGGGGTGTATTTTGGCGAACCGCGCGGCATTGAAGATCTGGGCAATGGCCAGCGTCGCGGCGTCAATACGCAAGTCTATGAAACCTATGAGATTGAGCGCATTGCCCGCGTCGCCGGTGATTTGGCGATGAAGCGCGGCAAAAGACTGGCCTCATCTGAAAAACGCAATGTGATGGAAAGCGGGCTGTTATGGAACGAAGAAGTCACCAAGCTGATTGGCGCGGAATTTCCCGAATTGGACTTGGAGCATGTGCTGGCCGATAATTGCGCCATGCAGCTTGTGCGCAATCCCAAGCAATATGATGTGCTGGTCACGGATAATTTATTTGGTGATATTTTGTCGGATATTGCCGCCATGCTGACCGGCTCTTTGGGCATGTTGCCCTCAGCCTCTTTGGGTGCGCCGGATGCGGCAAGCGGGCGGTCAAAAGCACTTTATGAACCGGTGCACGGCTCGGCCCCCGATATTGCCGGTCAAGGCAAAGCCAATCCGATTGCCTCCATTATGAGTTTCGCCATGGCGCTGCGCTATACATTTGAGCGCGGAGATGATGCTGATTTATTGGAAAATGCCGTCACGGCAGTGCTCGATAAGGGCATACGCACGGGCGATATCATGCAAGCCGATATGCAATTGGTCGGCACAAGCGGCATGGGCGATGCGGTGCTGGCCGCGCTTGAAGAATTGGGAGCCTAGCGCATGTCTTATGTGATTGCCGTGGTCGGCGCGACCGGAAATGTCGGACGCGAAATGCTCAATATTCTTGATGAGCGCAAATTCCCCGCCGCGCGGGTGGATGTGGTCGCCTCGCGCCGCAGCCAAGGGCGCGAAGTGAGTTTCGGCGATAAAACGCTGAAATGCCAAGCGCTGGAATTTTATGATTTTGCGCAAGCCGATATTGCACTATTTGCCTGCGGCTCCGGCCCGACCCAAGAATATGCGCCCAAAGCGGCGAAAGCCGGTTGTGTGGTGATTGATAATTCCTCGCTTTATCGCATGGATGAGGATGTGCCGCTGATTGTGCCGGAGGTGAACCCGCAAGATATTGACGGCTATGCCAAGCGTCATATTATCGCCAATCCGAATTGCTCGACCGCGCAGCTTGTTGTCGCGCTCAAGCCCTTGCATGATGTGGCGCGCATTAAACGCGCCGTGGTGGCGACCTATCAATCGGTATCGGGCGCGGGCAATGCGGCCATGGATGAATTATTCACTCAAACACGCGGCATTTTCGTCAATGATGAGATGAAGCGCGAAAACTTCACCAAGCAGATTGCCTTTAATGTCATTCCCCATATTGACGTGTTCATGAAAGATGGCGCGACCAAGGAAGAATGGAAAATGGGCGTCGAGACGCAAAAAATGCTCGACCCGGATATTGCCATGAGCACCACATGCGTGCGCGTGCCGGTTTTTGTTGGCCATTCGGAAGCCGTGCATCTTGAATTTGAAAGCGCCATCTCTTTGGAGGATGCGCGCGCTGCTTTGGATAATGCGCCGGGCGTATTGGTGGTCGATCGCCGCGAGGATGAGGGCTATGTCACGCCGGTTGAATGTGTCGGCGAATTTGAAACTTTTGTCTCGCGCCTGCGCGTCGATGAGAGTGTCGAACACGGCCTCGCCCTATGGGTGGTGTCGGATAATTTACGCAAAGGCGCGGCCTTAAACGCCGTGCAAATTGCTGAATTGCTGATTGAAAAACATTTGACGCAAAGCCGCATCACGCTCGATTGAGGCCGCTTTTACAGATTTAATTTATCCTGAATGGCGGCGGCGGCCACTTGCACCGGCCCATGCGGCAGGCTTTTGGTTTCCATATTGGTTGCCGCCATTTGCCCCAAAGTCGCGCAGGCAATGCCCAGCGCTTTCGGGTCTTCGTTTAAAAAAAGCGCCAAATAAAGGGCGGCGAAAAAATCGCCCATGCCATAGGGCGCTTCGGGGGCTTTGGCGGTTTCGCAACGCATCACATCCGCGCCAATGGTCAGGGTCGCAATGCGGCCCTCAGGGGCCGGGGCAGAGGTGACGACCATATGGGCGAGCGCCAAATCGCGCGCCGCATCAATAATTTCAACCTCATCGGCAAAGCCGTCACGGCCCGCCAACATCTGCAATTCAAACAGATTTGGCGTGGCCATATCGGCCAGCGGCAAGAGCCGGTCGCGCAGCCCATGCATGACATCGGTGGGCAGATAGAGCTTTTCATGGTCGCCGCAAATCGGGTCGCAGCAATAAAACACATCTGTCTTAGTGGCTTTGATTTTGGCGATAATGCGCGCCGCGGCATCAATATGCGCCGGACTGGGCAAATAGCCGGTCAAAATGGCGGCGCAATTATCCAACGCACCCGCCGCCAGCAGCCAATCGGCAATTTCTATCATGCGGTCCGGTTCAATCGGCCCGCCCGCCGGTGCGCCCTGTTCGGGAAACGCCGCCGGATGCGCTGATAAGAGGGTTGTCGGCAGGGTGATGGTTTCAAAACCCATAGCGCGCAAAGCCGGCATGCTTGCTTTTAAACCGACCAGACCACTGACCACTTGGCTGGATATAACAAAGACGCTAGGTCGCCCTTTAGACATGCTTATTGCTCCCACACAACTGAGCGTTAAACTGGCTATGATACTAGGCAGAGATTCTTGCAAATGACATCTGAAAAAAAGCGGATGAAAAAGCAGATGAAAAGGGAGACGACATGAGTGAGACAACAGACAGCGCCATCAGGCCGCGCCGCTCGGCGCTGTATATGCCGGGGGCCAATCAGCGCGCGCTCGAGAAAGCCCGACATCTGCCCGCCGATTGCCTTATTTTGGATTTGGAGGATGCTGTCGCGCCCGATGCCAAAGCCGAGGCGCGGGCGCAAATTTGCGCGGCCCTCAGCGCAGGCGGTTATGGCCCGCGTGAACTGGTGGTGCGGATAAATGGGCTGGAGACGCCGTGGGGTGCGGATGATTTGGCGGCGCTTAATGCCTTGCCATCTTCTGCCGCGCCGCAAGCCGTGCTGGCCCCGAAAATATCAAGGGCTGAGGAAATCGACCCGCTGGCGGCCGCGCTGCCGAAAAATACCGCCTTATGGATTATGGTGGAGACCCCACAAGCCATTTTCAATATAGAAAAACTGGCGGCGCGGGCGGATGACACGCCGCTGTCTTGCTTGGTGATGGGCACGAATGATTTGGCCAAGGAATTGCGCGCCGGTTTGGTGGCAGGTCGCGCGCCCCTCTTGACCGCCTTGTCGCTTTCTATCTTGGCGGCGCGTCAATATGGGCTGGGCATTTTGGATGGCGTGTTTAACGATATTGCCGATGCGGCAGGTTTTGTGGCGGAATGTCGCCAAGGCGCGGATATGGGGTTTGACGGCAAGACGCTTATTCATCCGAGCCAGCTTGCCTCGGCAAATGAGATATTTGCGCCGTCTGAGGATGAGGTGGCGCAGGCGCGTGATGTGGTGGCGGCTTTTGCCGATCCGGCTCATGCCGGTCAAGGCGTGTTGAAAGTTAACGGCAAAATGACCGAGCTGTTGCATCGCGATATGGCGGCGCGGGTGATGGCCATTGCCGATGCGATTGACGCTATGGACGCGCTTATGGATGCGGCTAAAGATATTGTGACGAAAGATTAAGCCGCCTATGTTGATTTTATGAGTGAGACGCCAAATCCCGACGGTCGTTATTTTGAGCATTTCGCGCTTGGCGAGATGATTGAGCATGCCGTGCCGCGCACATTGAGCCAAGGCGATGCGGCCCTTTATCAAGCGCTTTATGGTGGGCGCGCACCGCTATTTTGCGCCCGGCCTTTTGCCGCAGGGCTGGGGCTGGCCGATAGCCCGCTGGATAATTGGCTGGTCTTTCATATTATTTTCGGCAAATCCGTGCCCGATATTTCGCGCCATGCAGTGGCCAATTTGGGCTATGCGCAAGGCCGTTTTTTAACGCCGGTTTTTGCCGGTGACACGCTATCGGCGCGCTCGGAAATTATCGGCTTGCGGCAAAATAAAAGCGGCGAAAGCGGTTTGGTGATGGTCGAAACCACCGGCACCAATCAGTGCGGCGAGGGTGTCTTGCGCTATACGCGCTGGGTGATGGTGAAAAAGCAAGACCCGCAAGCCGCCGCGCCCGAAACCGTCTGGCCCGTATTGGCCGATGTGGTCGCGTCCGATGCGCTGCCCGTGCCGCAGGCCGATTTCAGCGCTTGGGATGTGGCCGCGACCGGCAGCACAGACTTATTTGATGATTATGAAACCGGCATGAAAATCGCCCATGGCGACGGCACAACGCTGGAGGAGAGCGAGCATATGCTGGCGACGCGGCTGTATCAAAATAATGCCGCCGTGCATTTTGACGCGCAGTTGCAAAGCCAAAGCCGGTTCGGCAAAAGGCTGATTTATGGCGGTCATATGATATCGCATATTGCCTCAATGGCGTTTAACGGGCTGGCCAATATGTGCGGCTATGCGGCTTTGAATGGCGGGACACATGCGGCGCCGTGTTTTGCGGGTGATACGCTTTATGGCTGGTCTGAGATATTGGATAAGGCGACATTGCCCGGGCGCGATGATGTCGGGGCGTTGCGTTTACGCCATATTGTGGTGAAGAACCAAGGCCCGCAAGCCGGGCATTTCATGCTGAATATAGAGGCTGATGCGGGGCGCACGGCATATGCCGAGGGCGTTGTTCTCGACCTTGATGTGTGGGTCTATATGGCGCGCGGCCAAGCCTAGGGGCTGATTTTCGCCGATGGGAAAGGTCAAATCGCCTTTTGTTTCATGCGACTGCCTGTCGCGTTATCTGTTTTTCCACTCGGTCTCATTTTGTGTATAGTCTAACCCTTAATTGAGGAGCTTAGTGCATGTCCGAACAAAGCAAACCGGCGCGGCCTTTATCGCCGCATATCCAGATTTACCGCTGGACACTGACCATGATGCTGTCAATTCTGCATCGCGCGACCGGTGTTGCGCTTTATGCCGGCACGGCGCTTTTGGCGTGGTGGCTATTGGCGGCGGCTTCCGGCCCTGATGCTTATGCGCTGGTGCAAGAGGTCTCTTCGGCTTGGTATGGCCGCTTGGTTTTATTCGGTTATACATGGGGCTTATTCCATCACATGATGGGCGGCATTCGCCATTTTATTTGGGATACCGGCCGCGGTTTTGACCTGAAACATGTTGAAATTATCGCCCGTATCACGGCGTTTTTGCCACCGGTTATGACGCTGGGCGTCTGGCTGGCGGCTTATATTTATCCGGGAGCTTTATGATGGCTGATATGCGCACACCCTTATCGCGCGCGCGCGGTCTCGGCTCGGCCAAAAAAGGTACGGAGCATTTTTGGATGCAGCGCGTCACCGCGCTGGCCAATATTCCGCTGATGATGTTCCTTGTCGGCGCATTGGTTGTCCATGCGGGCAGCGATTACACCACCATGACCGGTTTTCTGGGCAATCCGTTTATCGGCGTTGTGATGCTGCTATTGATTTTTTCAGCCTGCTATCACATGCGTTTGGGGCTGCAAGTGGTGATTGAAGATTACATTCACGGCGAAGCGACCAAATTATTGGCGTTGATTGCCAATCAGTTTTTCACCCTGACCATTGCCGTCGCTTGCGCGCTGGCAGTTGCCAAGCTGGTTATCGGCTAGCGGTCAGCAGAGGAGATAAAAATGAGTTCTCATGCGTTTACCGATCATCAATTTGACGTTGTCGTTGTCGGCGCCGGTGGGTCCGGCTTGCGGGCCGCTTTGGGCTGTGCCGAGCGCGGGCTGAAGACGGCGTGTATTTCAAAAGTTTTCCCAACCCGCTCGCATACAGTGGCCGCGCAAGGCGGCATTTCTGCCGCGCTGGGCAATATGGGTGATGATGATTGGCGGTGGCATATGTATGACACGGTCAAAGGGTCGGATTGGCTGGGCGACCAGGATGCGATTGAATATTTATGTCGCAATGCGCCGGAAGCGGTTTATGAGCTTGAGCATTTCGGCGTGCCGTTTTCGCGCACTGAAGAAGGCAAGATTTATCAACGCCCGTTTGGCGGCATGACGACGAATTTCGGCGAGGGCATTGCCCAGCGCACATGCGCCGCCGCCGACCGCACCGGGCATGCGATTTTGCATACGCTTTATGGCCAGTCGCTGCGTCATGAGACAGAATTTTTCATCGAATATTTCGCGCTCGACCTGATGATGGATGATGAGCGTTGTGTCGGTGTTACGGCTTTGGATATGTCCACCGGTGAATTGCATCGCTTCCAAGCCAAGCAAGTGATTTTGGCGACCGGCGGTTATGGACGCGCTTATTTCTCCGCCACCTCAGCGCATACATGCACGGGCGACGGCTCGGCTATGGTTATTCGCGCCGGACTGCCTTTGCAGGATATGGAATTTGTGCAGTTTCACCCGACCGGCATTTATGGTGCCGGTTGCCTGATTACCGAAGGCTCTCGCGGTGAAGGCGGTATTCTCATTAACTCAGAAGGCGAGCGTTTTATGGAGCGTTATGCGCCAAGCGCCAAAGACCTCGCCTCGCGCGATGTGGTGTCGCGTTCCATGACCATTGAAATTCGCGAAGGGCGCGGTGTCGGTCCCAATAAAGACCATATTTTTCTGCATCTTGACCATTTGGACCCGGATGTGCTGGCGGAACGTCTGCCCGGCATTTCGGAAAGTGCGCGCATTTTTGCCGGTGTCGATGTCACCAAAGAGCCGATTCCGGTATTGCCGACCGTGCATTATAATATGGGCGGTATTCCGACCAATTATCATGGCGAAGTGCTGAACCCCAGCGCTGACGAACCCGAGCGCACCGTGCCCGGCCTGATGGCCATTGGCGAAGCGGCCTGCGTGTCGGTTCACGGGGCCAATCGCCTCGGCTCCAATTCGCTGATTGACCTTGTTGTCTTCGGGCGCGCCTCGGCCATTCGCACGGCAGAAATTGTTGACCCAAGCGCGGGCTTTGCGCCTTTGGCGGCCAATGCCGGTGATAATGCGATTGAGCGTCTTGAGCGTTTCCGCAATGCCAATGGCTCAACCCCGACGGCTGAGCTGCGCCTTGAAATGCAAAAAGCCATGCAAGAAAACTGCGCCGTGTTCCGCACCGGCGATGTGCTTGAAGAGGGCTGTCAGCGCATGCAAAATGTGGTGAAGGGCATGGAAGATATCGGCATTGCCGACCGCTCGCTCATCTGGAATTCCGACCTGATTGAAACGCTGGAATTTGACAATCTCATCGTGCAGGCCATTGCCACAGTGGAAGGTGCCAATGCGCGCAAAGAAAGCCGCGGCGGTCATGCGCGCGAGGATTTCCCTGAGCGCGATGATGAGAATTGGATGAAGCACACATTGGCTTATGTCGATGCCAAGGGCAAAGCGACCATTGATTATCGTGGCGTGCATAATTTCACCCTGACCAATGAGGTCAGCTATATTGAGCCTAAGGCTCGGGTTTATTAGGGGGCGTAAATGGTTGAGATTGCTTTACCGGCCAATTCAAAAATCGGCAAAGGGGTGGCCCATCCGGCCCCCGAAGAAGCCAAACAGCCGCGCACGCTGAAAATCTATCGGTGGAATCCCGATGATGAGCAAAATCCGCGCGTCGATAGCTATACGATTGACGCCGATGATTGCGGGCCAATGGTGTTGGACGCTTTGATTAAAGTCAAAAATGAAATTGACTCGACCCTGACCTTTCGCCGCTCTTGCCGCGAGGGGATTTGTGGCTCTTGCGCGATGAATATTGACGGCCAAAACACGCTGGCCTGCACTAAGGGCATTGAAGAGATTAAAGGCGATATCGCCATTTATCCGCTGCCGCATATGCCGGTGATTAAGGATTTGGTGCCCGATTTGAGCAGCCTTTACGCGCAATATCAGGCGATTGAGCCTTGGCTTAAAACCGACACGCCGCAGCCGCAAAATGAGTGGCAGCAAAGCCGCGAGGATCGCGAGCAATTGGACGGGCTTTATGAGTGTATTTTATGCGCCTGTTGTTCAACCTCTTGCCCAAGCTATTGGTGGAATTCGGATAAATATTTGGGCCCGGCCGTCTTATTGCAAGCCTATCGGTGGTTGGCCGATAGCCGCGATGAGAAAACCGGCGAGCGCTTGGATGATTTGGAAGACCCGTTCCGGGTTTATCGCTGCCATACGATTATGAATTGCGCCAAAGCCTGTCCGAAAGGTCTGTCTCCGGCCAAAGCCATTACCGAGATTAAAAAAATGATGGTGGCGCGCGAAGTTTAATCGTCGTCACCGTCACAATAACCCCGCTTATTGGTTTTTTTGAAAACCGATCGGCGGGGTTTTTTGTGACCTCACGCGCTGCGCCGAATGGCGTCGCCACTTGACCCTGATTGCGCGCTTGCCTAGCCTTTTTATGGATTAAGGGAGTAGGCCATTATGGATATGCAGTTAAAGCCGGAAGATGAAGCGTTTCGCCAAGAGGTGCGGGCGTTTCTGGACGATAAGCTCGATGCTGAATTGCGCGAGGCCGGACAAAAAACCAGCGGCATTTCATCGGCTCACGCGCCGCTTATGCGCTGGCATAAAATTTTGCATGAAAAGGGTTGGATCGCGCCCGGTTGGCCGCAAGAATTTGGCGGCACGGGGTGGAGCGATATGCAGCGTTATATTTGGCAATCCGAATGTGCCCGCGCCAATACGCCGAAACTCTATCCTATGGGCTTGGGCATGATTGGCCCGACGCTGATTGCCTGCGGCACAAAACAACAGCAAGAGGCTTATTTGCCCAAGCTGCTCTCGGGCGCGCATATTTGGTGTCAGGGTTATTCAGAACCGGGTTCCGGCTCGGATTTGGCCAGCCTGCAATGCGCCGCCCAGCGCGATGGCGATGATTACATTATTAACGGCTCTAAAATCTGGACTTCTTATGCCCAACACGCCAATCATATTTTCTGTTTGGTACGCACCGATAAAAGCACCAAACCGCAAGCGGGCATCACTTTTTTATTGATTGAGATGGACAGTCCGGGCATTTCGGTTGAGCCGATTATTACTTTGGCGCAAGACCATGAAGTCAATCAGGTGTTTTTCGACAATGTGCGCGTGCCGGTGGCCAATCGGGTCGGCGCGGAAAATGATGGCTGGACCGTGGCCAAAACATTGCTGACCTTTGAGCGCAGTTCGGCCTATGCGGCGCGGCTGAAACTCATGCTGGGTAATTTGGAGGGCTTGGTGGCAGATAGCGGCGATGCGGCTTTGGCCAAACGCCATGCCGCGCTGGCCATTCGCGTCGCCGCCGTTGAGATGACTGAATTTCGTGTGCAGGCGGCGTTGGCTGATGGGCGTCCAAACAGTTCCGGCTCGTCGCAATTAAAAATCATGGGCACCGAGGCGCAGCAGGATATTGACCGGCTGGCCGTCGATGCACTGGGCGCACGCGCCGCCGTGTGGCAACCCGAGCGGCGCGACATGGGGGCCAATGTTGAAGCCATTGGCCCGGAAGAGACGCAAATTATTTTGGCCGATTTTTTGAATAATCGCGCCGCCAGTATTTATGGCGGCTCGAATGAGGTGCAGCGCAATATTCTTGCCAAAATGGCTTTGGGGCTTTAACCCCTCTGCCATGTCAGATGATATGAAAGCCGCGATGCCGCCGCCCATCACCGCCGCCTATCAGGCGTTGATTGCGCAGGGCCATCTTCAGTCCGATGCGGCGCAATTGGCCGCAGCGTTTGCGCTGGACCGGCTCTATGGCGAGCTGGCCGCCTATCGCCCGCATGGGTTTTTGCAAAAGCTGGGCTTGAAAAAGAGCCGTCCCCCCAAAGGCTTGTATATTTACGGCGCGGTTGGCCGCGGCAAGTCCATGCTGATGGATTTATTCTTTTCGCTCGCGCCGGTCGCCAAAAAACGCCGGGTGCATTTTCATGCCTTTATGCAAGAAACCCATGCGCGGATTCATAGCTATCGCCAAGCCCATCCGAAAACCGGCGACCCGATGCCGGCGGTGGCCAAAGCCATTGCCGATGAGGTGACGCTTTTGTGTTTCGATGAATTGCAGGTCAAAGATATTGCCGATGCCTCTATTTTGGGGCGGTTATTTGCGCTCATGCTTGAGGCCGGATGCGTGGTGGTGGCGACATCTAACCGTCATCCGGATGATTTATATAAGGGCGGGTTGAACCGACACAGATTTTTGCCCTTTATTGATTTTTTAAAACAGCGCCATGAATTGCACGCCTTAATGGCGGATAAGGATTATCGTTTGGCGCGGCTCACGGCGGCACCGGTTTGGTTTTCTCCATGCGGGCCGCGCGCGCGCAAAAATTTGGATGAGCGGTTTGCCGCTCTGACCGAGGGTGTGGCCGCGCAACCGGTGACGTTGGACTTAAAAGGGCGCAGCCTGCATGTGCCGCGCGCCGCCGGTGGGGTGGCGCGTATCGGCTTTGACGCGCTTTGTGTGGAAGCGCGCGGGGCGGCGGATTATCTGGCATTGGCGGCGCATTTTCACACTTTGGTGCTGGATAATGTGCCGCTTTTGGAACCGCAAAAGAAAAATGAGGCGGTGCGCTTTGTGACGCTGATTGATGCGCTTTATGAGGCCAAGGTGAAACTGATAGCGGCAGCCGATGGGCCGCCGGAAAAACTTTATCCGGCAGGCGATGAG
The DNA here is from genome assembly GCA_029253645.1 of Alphaproteobacteria bacterium. Lineage (GTDB taxonomy): Bacteria > Pseudomonadota > Alphaproteobacteria > RS24 > RS24 > UBA8337. The sequence continues at coordinate 15,492 of JAQWZC010000159.1, forward strand.
GCGTTTGAATTTGAGCGCACCGTATCGCGTTTAATAGAAATGCAATCGCGTGATTATCTCGCTTTGCCGCATTTGACAGGGGAAATGGCAGGCACCATAGGCGGCGCAAGCGCAGCGACACTTGCAAGTCTTGGGTAAATCCGCTAGGGACAGGCCATCTCATTATTCAGCTTCCAAAAGGAGGACGCATTCATGGCGCGCAATAAAATAGCCCTTATCGGTGGTGGTCAAATCGGTGGCACTTTGGCCCATCTGGCCGGTCTTAAAGAATTGGGCGATGTTGTTATTTTCGACATTGTTGATGGCATTCCGCAGGGCAAGGCCCTCGACCTGATGCAAAGCTCACCGGTCAGTCATTTTGATGCCAATCTCAAAGGCACCAAATCTTACTCAGCCATTAAAGGCGCAGATGTGGTTATCGTGACCGCCGGTGTGCCGCGCAAGCCCGGCATGAGCCGCGATGATTTGATTGAAATCAATTTGAAAGTCATGCAGCAAGTCGGTGAGGGCATTAAAAAATATGCCCCGAAAGCCTTTGTCATCTGCATCACCAATCCGCTGGATGCGATGGTTTGGGCGTTGCAGAAATTCTCAGGCCTGCCGAAAAATAAAGTGGTCGGCATGGCCGGTGTGCTGGACAGCGCGCGCTTCCGTACCTTCCTCGCTGAGGAATTTAAAGTATCGGTTAAAGACGTCACCGCCTTTGTACTGGGTGGCCATGGCGACACAATGGTGCCGTCTGTGCGCTATTCAACCGTTGCCGGTATTCCGCTGCCCGATTTGGTGAAAATGAAATGGACGACGCAGAAGAAAATCGACGAGATTGTGCAGCGCACGCGTGATGGCGGTGCTGAGATTGTCGGCCTGCTGAAAACCGGCTCGGCGTTTTATGCGCCCGCCGCCTCGGCCATTGAAATGGCGGAAGCCTATTTGAAAGACCAAAAGCGCGTGCTGCCCTGCGCCGCGCATTTGAACGGTCAATATGGTCAAAAAGATATTTATGTCGGCGTGCCGGTGGTGATTGGTGAAAAAGGCGTCGAGCGTGTCGTCGAGATTAAGCTGGATGCCAAAGAAAAAACCATGTTCACCAAATCGGTGAAAGCGGTTAAAGGCCTGCTCGATGCGTGTAAGCAAATTGACCCGAAGCTGAAAAAATAAATCACGCATTACGCGGATATTTCAGATAAATCTTTTAAGGGCGCGGGCAACCGCGCCCTTTTTTATGCGCAAGTTTAGGGACAAGTTTTAGAGGCAAGTTTTAGAGGCGACGGATATTTCTTACTGCCACGTTATATTGACAGGCACAGTGTCAATACCTACAAAATAACGTAGCGAGATAATCGGGGAGGAAGATGATGCCCAAAAAAATAAAACGTCTGGCAAAATATGCGCTTATTGCCGTTATCGCCTTAGCCCTTGGCGGCTATGCGCTGCTTATGAACCATAGCGGCGTGCAAGACCGCCTGATTAAGCGCGGCTTGGCCACCCAGCTGAGCCAAGTGGTGGATGATTTCGGCGGCGATAAAATTGATGTCGTCTTTTGCGGCACGGCGTCGCCCATGGGCGGCGCGGGGCCACGCGGCGCGGCGCAAAGCTGTGTCGCGGTTTTTGCCGGTGATAAGTTTTTTGTCATCGATACCGGCGCGCGCTCTGCCGATAAAATGGTTGCGCTGGGCCTGCCCATGGCGCGCTTGGACGGTGTCTTGCTGACGCATTTTCATTCCGACCATATTGCCGCTTTGGGCGAGGTGCATTTGAATAGCTGGGTGCGCGGGCGACCGCAAAAGCTGGAAGTTTATGGCGGCCCGGGCATTGATCGGGTGGTGGATGGCTTTAACCTCGCCTATGGGCAAGATTATCGCTATCGCACCGACCATCATGGCGAGGACTATACGCCCAGCGCCAATGCCGGATTGGTGGCGCGCCCGATTAAGGCCGATAGCGTGATTTATGACCGCGATGGCGTGCAGATTACCGCCGTCACGGTCTCACATCCGCCGATTGAACCAGCCCTTGCCTTTCGCATTGATTATGGTGGGCGCTCGGTGCTGATTAGCGGCGATACGGTGAAGGATAATAATCTGATTGCCGCGGCGCAAAATATCGATGTGATGATTCATGAAGTCTTGCAGCCCGATTTGGTGAATATTCTCATTGAATCGCTGGATGAAAACGGCCAACCGAAATTGGCGAAAATCATCCGCGATACGAAGGATTATCACGCCACACCGGTTGAGGCAGCGGAGGCCGCCAATCAGGCCAATGCCGATTTGCTGGTTTTTTATCATTATGCGCCGATGCCGCAAAACGGGATTATGGATAGAATTTATATGCGCGGCGTCGCCAATGTGCGCCCTGAGGGTGTCTTGGCGGCTTTGGAGGGCACAAGGCTGACCTTGCCGGCCCAAAGCGACACCATCAAAATTGCGGATTAGAAGGTTTTCTATTGAGGCTGCCGCTGGCTTAGGCTAGTTTTCGGCAACTTATTTTCTAATCAAAGCAGGGGCAGTCGCCATGAATATTCACGAATATCAAGCCAAGCAGGTTTTGAGCAGCTTCGGCGTGCCCGTGCCGCGCGGCCATGTCGCTTTTACGGCTGATGAAGCGGTTAAAGCGGCCGAGGATTTGGGCGGCCCGGTCTGGGTTGTTAAATCACAAATCCATGCCGGCGGACGTGGCAAAGGTGGCGGCGTCAGCGTGGTTAAATCTATTGATGAGGTGCGCGCCGAAGCGAGCCGCATGTTGGGCATGACTTTGGTCACCCATCAGACCGGCCCGGAAGGCAAGGAAGTGGGCCGCGTCTATATTGAAGACGGCTCAGATATTGCCCGCGAGCTTTATCTCTCGGCCTTGGTTGACCGCGCCACATCGCGCGTCTCCTTTATTGCCTCTACCGAAGGCGGGATGGATATTGAGGAAGTCGCCGAAAAAACCCCGGAGAAAATCATCACGGTCAGCGTGGATCCGGCCGGTGGCATTTCCGGCCATCATGCCCGCCAAATTGCTTTTGCGCTGGGGCTGGAGGGTGACCAGATAAAACAAGCCAATGCGCTTATCAGCAATCTGTATAAAGCCTTTGTTGAAAAAGATATGTCTTTGCTGGAAATCAACCCGCTTGTGGTGACCGGCGCGGGTGATTTAATCTGTCTCGATGCGAAAGTGAATTTCGATTCCAATGCGCTTTATCGGCAAAAAGATATTGTCGAGCTGCGCGATTTGGCCGAGGAAGACCCGGCCGAGATTGAGGCATCAAAATATGACCTCTCCTATATTAAGCTGGACGGTAAAATCGGCTGCATGGTGAACGGCGCCGGCCTGGCCATGGCGACGATGGATATCATCAAACTTTACGGCTCTGAGCCTGCCAATTTCTTGGATGTCGGCGGCGGGGCCACTAAAGAGAAAGTCACCGAAGCGTTTAAAATCATTCTGTCGGATGACAGCGTTGAAGGCATTTTGGTCAATATTTTCGGCGGCATTATGCGCTGCGATATTATTGCCGAAGGCGTCGTTGCCGCGGCCAAGGAATTAAGCCTGGAAGTGCCCTTAGTGGTGCGTCTTGAGGGCACGAATGTTGATGAGGGCAAAGAGATTATGGCCAATTCCGGCCTGCCGATTATTGCCGCTGATAATTTAAATGATGCAGCCGAGAAAATCGTCGCTGCCGTGAAGGAGGCTGCATAATGTCGGTATTGGTCAATAAGGATACAAAAGTTATCTGTCAGGGCTTTACCGGCTCGCAAGGCACATTTCATTCCGAGCAAGCCATTGCTTATGGCACGAAAATGGTCGGCGGTGTCACGCCCGGGCGGGGTGGCGCAACCCATCTCGACCTGCCGGTATTTGATACGGTATCAGACGCGATGGAAAAAACCGGTGCCACGGCATCGGCCATTTATGTGCCGCCGCCTTTTGCTGCCGACGCTATTTTGGAAGCCATTGAAGCGGGCATTGAATTGGCCGTTTGTATTACTGAGGGCATTCCGGTCAGCGATATGATACGGGTCAAGCGCGCGCTTGAAGGCTCACAGACACGACTTGTCGGGCCAAACTGCCCGGGCGTCATTACGCCGGATGAGTGCAAAATCGGCATTATGCCCGGTCATATTCACCGCCGTGGCTCGGTCGGTATTGTGTCGCGCTCGGGCACGTTGACCTATGAGGCCGTGGCGCAAACCACGGCGGCCGGTCTGGGTCAATCGACCTGTATCGGTATTGGCGGCGATCCGGTCAATGGCACGAATTTCATTGATTGCTTGGATTTATTCCTCGGCGATGATGAAACCGAAAGCATTATCATGATTGGTGAAATTGGCGGCTCGGCCGAAGAAGAAGCGGCAGAGTTTTTGAAAGCGTCAAAAGTCAAAAAACCAATGGTCGGCTTTATCGCCGGTGTCACCGCGCCTCCCGGGCGTCGCATGGGTCATGCCGGTGCGATTATTGCCGGTGGCAAGGGCGGCGCTGACGATAAAATGGACGCCATGCGCTCGGCCGGTATCACCGTATCGCCATCACCGGCATCGCTGGGCACAACTTTGGTCGATGTCTTGAAAAACTAACGGGCGGCGGCGGCTTATCATTGCCTCGCGCGCCTAAAGGGTTTAGTGTTTTGACAGGGCAGCAAAGTGGCGCGATGCGCCGCCAGCCGTCTGATGCAGGATAAGCGCAATAGATAAGCGCAACGGATAGGCACAACGGATAGTCAGATGCCGGATAAGAATTCGCAAGCCAATACCCCTTCAAATAGCCCGCACGAGTCGGCTCAATCGCATTTTGATGGCGCCAATGCTCTATATCTCGAGCAGCAATATGCTCGTTATCAAAATGGCGATGCCACGCTGGATGCCGGTTGGCAGCGTTATTTCGCAGGCCTTAATGATGATGCCGCGCCGCATCGCCCCAGTTGGCAGCGCGAGGATTGGCCACCGAAAATAAACGGCGATATGACCGCCGTCTTGGATGGCAATTGGCCCGAAACGGCGCTGGATGATATGCCCGCGCCGCAAAAACTGGCTGAGAAAATTGAAGCGCGTCTCGCCACACAAAGCGGGGCGCAGGATATTGAAGCCGTGCGCGCTGCCACATTGGACAGTATTCGCGCCATTATGATGATTCGCGCCTATCGGTTTCGCGGTCATTTGGCGGCCAATCTCGACCCATTAGGCATTGAACCGCCCGGCTCGCATCCCGAATTGGACCCGACCTCTTACGGCTTTACCGCGGCTGATTATGACCGGCCGATTTTTATCGATTATGTATTGGGGCTGGAAACCGCCACGATTCATGAAATGCTCGATATTCTGCACCGCACTTATTGCGGCACAGTGGCGCTTGAGTTTATGCATATTTCAGACCCGGAAGAAAAAGCCTGGCTGCAAGAACGCATTGAAGGCCCCGATAAGGAAGTGGCGTTTACTGATATGGGTAAACAAGCGATTTTCCAAAAACTGGTTGAGGCGGAGGGCCTCGAGCAATTTATTGATGTCAAATATACCGGCACGAAACGTTTTGGGCTGGATGGCGGCGAGGCTTTGATACCGGCACTTGAGCAGGTGATTAAGCGCGGCGGTAATTTGGGCGTGAAAGAAATCGTGCTGGGCATGCCGCATCGCGGTCGGCTGAATGTGCTGACCAATGTGATGGCCAAACCGTTTGAGGCTTTGTTTCATGAATTTAAGGGCGGCTCGGCGCAGCCCGATGATATTGAAGGCTCGGGCGATGTGAAATATCACCTCGGTGCGTCTTCCGACCGCGAATTTGACGGCAATAAGGTGCATTTATCCTTGTCGCCCAATCCGTCGCATTTGGAGGCGGTGGACCCGGTGGTGCTAGGCAAAGCGCGCGCCAAGCAGGACCAGTTTAAAGAACATCCCCGCGCCATGGCCGATCGCAGCACGGTGATACCGCTTTTGCTGCATGGCGATGCGGCCTTTGCGGGGCAGGGCATTGTCGCGGAATGTTTGGGTCTGTCGGGTCTTATCGGCCATAAATCGGGCGGCTCCATTCACTTTATCGTCAATAATCAAATCGGCTTCACCACCAATCCGCGTTTTTCGCGCAGCTCGCCCTATCCGTCTGATGTGGCGAAAATGGTTGAAGCGCCGATTTTTCATGTCAATGGTGACGATCCGGAAGCCGTGGTGTTTGCCGCCAAAGTAGCGACCGAGTTTCGCCAGAAATTTTTAAAACCCGTCGTCATTGATATGTTTTGTTATCGCCGTCATGGCCATAATGAGGGCGATGAACCGGCCTTTACCCAGCCGACCATGTATAAAAAAATCAAGGCGCATCCTTCCGTGGTGGAAAAATACGGTCAGCGCCTGATTGATGAGGGGCTGTTGCCCGAAGACGGTTTGGTGGCGGCGCGGGCCGATTATCGCGCCCAATTGGACACGGCTTTTGAGGCGGCCAATAGTTTTAAACCCAATAAGGCCGATTGGCTGGACGGCAAATGGTCGGGGCTGGAACGCAAAAGCGCCGAATTTGTGCGCGGCGATACCGGCGTTGACCCGGCCATATTGCGAGAAATCGGCGCCGGCCTCAGCCGTGTGCCTGAGGGCTTTAATCTGCATCGCGCGCTGACGCGCCAGCTTAAAGCCAAGGATAAAATGTTTGAAACCGGCAATGGTTTTGACTGGGCGACGGCGGAAGCCTTGGCCTTTGGCTCGCTTTTATTGGAGGGTTATTCGGTGCGCCTGTCGGGGCAGGATAGTGAGCGCGGCACATTTTCGCAGCGTCATTCATCATGGATTGACCAAGAAACCGAGCGTCGCTTTAAGCCGCTCAAATATATTCGCGACGAGCAAGCCTTGTTTGAAGTGATTAATTCCATGCTGTCTGAAAATGCCGTGCTGGGTTTTGAATATGGCTATTCGCTGGCCGAGCCGAACACGCTGGTTTTATGGGAAGCGCAATTTGGGGACTTCGCCAATGGCGCGCAAGTGGTGGTCGATCAGTTTATTTCATCGGGCGAAAATAAATGGCTGCGCATGTCGGGCCTCGTCATGCTGTTGCCGCATGGCTATGAGGGCCAGGGGCCGGAACATAGCTCGGCGCGGCTTGAGCGTTATTTGCAGCTTTGCGCTGAGGAAAATATGCAGGTCGCCAATTGCACGACACCGGCCAGCTATTTCCATATTTTGCGCCGCCAGCAAAAGCGCAATTTCAGAAAGCCGCTTATCCTGATGACGCCGAAATCTCTGCTGCGTCACAAAAAATGCGTTTCGCATATTGATGACATGACCACCGGCTCGTCCTTTCATCGCGTTTTATGGGATGGCCGCGATGCGCGCACCCCCAATCGCAGTGATGAGGCGGGCGCGCTGAAAGCGGCGCAAGATATTCGCCGTGTCGTTTTGTGCTCGGGCAAGGTTTATTTCGATTTGCTGGAAAAATGTGAAGCGGAAAATATTGATGATGTGTATCTGATGCGCCTTGAGCAGCTTTATCCGGTGCCGCATGGCCCGCTTTTGGCTGAGCTGGAGCCCATGGCGCATGCCGAAATGGTGTGGTGCCAAGAAGAGCCGCGCAATATGTGCGCGTGGAGCTTTATCGAGCCTGAGCTGGAAGATGTGTTAACCACTTTGGGTGCAAAACATAAGCGCGTGACCTATGCCGGTCGGCGCGCCTCGGCCTCAACCGCCAGCGGATTGATGAGCCGTCATATGGAACAAAGAGACGCACTGCTGAACGCGGCGTTGAAGGATGCGATAGAATGAGCCTTGCCCTAACCCTTTGCTTACAGCGCGGCGTCATAGCCGAAATGGAGATCAAAAATGTCCAGTGAAATTCGGGTGCCCGCATTGGGCGAATCCATCACCGAGGCGACGATTGCGCAATGGTATAAAAAGCCGGGCGATGCGGTGGCGCTTGACGAGCCGCTCTGCGAATTGGAAACCGATAAGGTGACCATTGAAGTACCGGCCCAAAGCGCCGGTGTGTTGGCCGAAGTGGCTGTCGCCGAAGGCGAAACCGTCGAGGTCGGCGCTTTATTGGGCTCTATTGGTGAGGGCAGTGGTGCGGTGAGTGCCGCGCCTGCTGCGCCTGCTGCTGAAGCGGCTAAAGCGCCCGAAACATCGCAAGCCCCGGAAAGCCAGCCGCCTGTCGCCGCTGCGCAGCCTGCTGCCGCCACACAAGCAGCCGATAGCAGCGATTTATCACCGGCGGTGCGCCGTGTCGTGGCCGAACATGGGCTTGACCCGTCACAGATTGGCGGCACCGGCAAGGATGGTCGCCTGACCAAGCAAGATGCGCTGGCGGCTGCTGCCGCGCCGTCTCAGGCCGCTGCACCGTCCCCTTCACCGTCACCGTCACCCGTGCCTGCCGCCAATGGCGATGTGCGCGAGGAGCGAGTGAAAATGACCCGCTTGCGCAAAACCATCGCGGCGCGTTTGAAGGAAAGCCAAAATACGGCAGCGCAATTAACCACATTTAACGAGGTGGATATGGGCGCGCTGATGCAATTGCGGCGCGACTATAAGGATTTATTCGAACAAAAATACGGCGCACGGCTTGGCTTTATGAGCTTTTTTGCGCGCGCCTGCGTCATCGCCTTGCGCGATATTCCGGCCGTCAATGCCGAGATTGCCGATGATGACATCATCTATAAAAACTTCATCAATATGGGCGTTGCGGTCGGCACGGAAAAAGGTCTGGTCGTGCCGGTCATTCGCGATTTGCAAAATATGGGGCTGGCCGATATTGAATTGGCGGTGGCGGATATGGGCCGTAAAGCACGCGACGGCAAATTAGCGCTTGAGGATTTGCAGGGCGGCACATTCACCATGTCCAATGGCGGCGTTTACGGCTCGCTTATGAGCACGCCGATTTTGAACATGCCGCAATCAGGCATTTTGGGCATGCATAAAATTCAAGACCGCGCCGTTGTGGTTGATGGCGAAGTGGTTGTGCGCCCGATGATGTATCTCGCGCTGTCTTATGATCACCGCATTGTTGACGGCAAGGAAGCGGTGACGTTTTTGGTGCGCGTGAAAGAATGTTTGGAAAACCCAGAGCGCATGCTGCTGGATATTTAGACCCGGATTGAGGCAAAAATGAACGACGATAATAATTTCGATTTGGTGGTCATTGGGGCCGGACCGGGCGGCTATGTCTGCGCCATTCGCGCGGCGCAATTGGGACTGAGGGTTGCCTGTATTGACAAGCGCGGCGCGCCGGGCGGCACATGTTTAAATGTCGGCTGTATTCCTTCCAAAGCGCTTTTGCACGCCTCAGAGGTTTATGCCGAAGCGGCCCATGCCGATGAGATGGGCATTCAATTCGGCTCGGTGAAACTCGATCTTGAAAAAATGATGGCCTATAAAACCAATGGCGTGAACGGCAATACGGATGGCGTGCGCTTTTTGTTTAAAAAGAACAAGGTTGCAGAAATTGAAGGCGCGGCGACCGTCACCGCGCCCGGGCAGGTTGAGGTGGCGCTGCTGGCCGGTGGCACGCGCATCTTGACGGCCAAAAATATCGTCATTGCCACCGGTTCTGAGGTCACGCCCTTGCCCGGCATTGAGGTTGATGAGACGCGCATTGTGTCCTCTACCGGTGCCTTATCGCTGCCCAAAGTGCCGAAACATTTGGCCATTATCGGCGCGGGGATTATCGGTTTGGAGCTTGGCTCAGTATGGAAACGCTTGGGCGCTGAGGTGACGGTGATTGAATTTCTCGACCGCATTACGCCCGGCATGGATGCCGATATGGCCAAAAATTTCCAACGTGTTTTGAAAAAGCAGGGCATTAAATTCATGCTCGGCAAAAAAGTAATCGCCGCCAAAGCGCTTAAAAATTCCGTCAAACTGACCCTTGCGCCCGCATCGGGTGAGGGTGATGAGGAAACGCTGAGCGCCGACCATGCGCTGGTGGCTATTGGGCGTCGCCCGCATACGGACGGGCTGGGCCTCGCCGCCATTGGCGTGGCACTGGATGCGATGGGGCGGGTTGAAACTGATGCCCATTTCAAAACCAATATTGATGGCGTTTATGCCATTGGCGATGTGATTGCCGGGCCGATGCTGGCGCATAAGGCCGAGGATGAAGGGGTCGCTTTGGCGGAACATTTGGCCGGCAAACCGGCGCATGTGAATTATGATATCATCCCCTCTGTTGTTTATACCGCGCCGGAAGTGGCTTGGGTCGGGCGCTCGGAAGAAGACCTCAAAGAGGCGGGTATTGACTATAAGGTCGGCAAATTTCCATTTACCGCTAATGGCCGCGCCAAGGTTAATGGCACGACAGATGGTTTTGTAAAAATTCTCGCCGATGCCGAGAGCGATAAGGTTTTGGGCGTGCATATATTGGGCGCGCAAGCCGGTGATATGATTGCCGAGGCGGCGGTGGCGATGGAGTTTTCCGCCAGTGCTGAGGATATTGCGCGCACCTGTCATGCGCATCCGACATTGACCGAGGCGGTGAAGGAAGCGGCTTTGGCGGTCGATAATCGCGCGCTTCATATGTAGTGATTTATTGGCGCTTATGCGCTTTATCATAAACCGCCAGTAAGGCCGCTTCATCAACTTGCGTATAAATTTGTGTCGAGCTGAGCAGCGCATGGCCCAGTAATTCTTGAATGGTGCGTAAATCGCCACCCCCCGACAGCAAATGGCTGGCAAAACTATGGCGCAGCGCATGCGGCGTCACATTATCGGGCAGGCCAATGGCGCGGCGCAAACCGGCCAGCATGGCTTGCGCTTGGCGCGGGGCCAATACGCCGCCGCGCAGCCCGCGAAAAACCTTATCCTCGCGCCGCAGACCAAAAGGCTGGGCCGCCAAATAATCATTCAATGCATGCACCACCAGCGGCAGCAAAGGCACATCGCGCTGTTTGCCGCCCTTGCCGGTGACGCGCAGCATGGTGTCGGCGCCCTCGAAATCTTGGCGGGCCAATGACAGAGCCTCGGAAATACGCAAGCCCGTGCCGTAAAGCAGCGTTAATAAAGCCGCATCGCGCCGCCCCACCCAATCATGGCGCGCCGTTTCAAGGGCGCATTGAATGAGCCGCGCCACATCATTCTCAGCCACCGGACGCGGCAGTCCGGCGCGGGTTTTGGCCCCGCTCAGCGAGCTCAAGGCACTGCTGACCGCAATATCGCGCAGCGTTAAATAATCGGCAAAATGGCGCAAGGCCGAGACCGTGCGATTGAGCGAGCGTGCGCTGATGCCGGTGGCGCGCCGCGCCGCCATAAAGGCGCGCAAATCGCGCAAATGCAAGTCGGTGAAATCAGCGCCCTGCGGCTCATGTCCCAAATGGTCTTTTAAAAACTCGATAAAGGCCGTGGCATCGCGGCCATAGGCCGAGACCGTGTGCGGGCTTAAGCGCAATTGGTCGCGCATCATCACCTGCCAATCGTGCAAAAGGGTGGCGGCGTTTTGTTGGAGAGGGTTTGGAGCCATGTGACGCGCCTTATCGGGCCGCCCGCATCACGCGATGGATTGGCCGGATTTCTGCCAATCTGCGAGAAACGCCTCCAGCCCCTTATCGGTGAGTGGATGGGCAATCAGGCTTTTTAAAACCTCCGGCGGCAAGGTCGCGACATCCGCGCCAATCAGCGCCGAGGCGCGCATATGTTCGGGGCTGCGCACCGAAGCCACCAGAATTTGCGACTCAAGCTCGGAATAATTATCGTAAATTTGGCGTATCTCGCCAATCAGCCTCATGCCGTCTGCGCCAATATCATCCAACCGCCCGACAAAAGGGGAGATGAAAGCGGCACCGGCCTTGGCCGCCAGCAGCGCTTGATTGGCCGAAAAGCATAAAGTCACATTGACCATTTTGCCGCGATCGGCCAGCTGGCGGGTGGCTTTTAACCCGTCCCAAGTCAGCGGCACTTTAATGCAGACATTATCGGCAATGGCCAAAAGCTCATCGGCTTCCTTCAGCATGGTATCGGCGTCCAAAGCGGTGACCTCAGCCGATACCGGCCCGGGCACTAGCGCGCAAATTTCGGCCACCAGCTCTTTAAAGTCGCGGCCGGATTTGGCCACTAAGGATGGATTGGTGGTCACGCCGTCAACCATGCCGGTTGCGGCCAAATCGGCTATTGCGTCCGTATCGGCGCTATCGACGAAAAATTTCATGAGCTTCTCCTGTCCAAAATGGCGCTTTGCATATTGCCATAGATTGCGCCCAGCTTGCACCAGCCCTTGGCTTGGCGCAAGCCGTCTTGAAATTAAGCGACGCATGACCGAC
>JAQWZC010000007.1 GCA_029253645.1 Alphaproteobacteria bacterium
TTCCTCAGCAGGCGCTTCTTCGGCAGGTGCTTCCTCAGCAGGCGCTTCTTCGACTGGGGCGGCAGCGGCTTCTTCAGCGGCGCGTTTGGCTTCTTCTTCAGCCTCTTTTTGAGCTTCCAAACGCTCTTGCGCTTTTATGCCCGGCTTGGCTTTTTCAGGATTATTGCGCGCTTCACGCTTCCACAGGCCCGCATCATCCAGAAAACGCGAAACGCGGTCGGATGGTTTGGCCCCTTGGTCAAGCCAATGCTTGGCGCGGTCCATATCCAATTTCACGCGCTCGCCGCCATCTTTCAGCAAAAGCGGGTTATACGTGCCCAGCTTTTCAATATAGCGACCATCACGCGGCATCCGGCTATCAGCCACCACAATGCGGTAAAAGGGACGTTTTTTCGAGCCGCCACGCGACATACGAATTTTCAAAGCCATTTCAATTTCCTTTCAAAAAACAGCACTCAGTCAGGACCTATTTCTTTTTCGGCCCATTATTCGGTAAGCCCAGCCCTTTCAAAAAATCAGGCGGTGCATCGCCCGCTAATTTTGAAAGGTCCGGTAAATTATTCGGATCGAGTTTCGGCATTTGCGGCATTTGCCCGGCTGCGCCTGCCCCCATATTGCCGCCACCCAGCATATCGGCCATGCCCGCCCCTAAATCGGGGAAGCCGCCCTTGCCCATTTTCTTCATCATATCGGCCATTTGCCGGTGCATTTTCAGCACTTTATTGACATCCTGCACCGACGTGCCGGAGCCACCGGCGACGCGGCGTTTGCGGCTGGCATTCATGGCTTTCGGATTATCGCGCTCATGGCGCGTCATGGATGACACAATCGCCGCTTGACGCAGCAATTCGCGTTCATCCATATTCAGCGAGGCCAATTGTTTTTTCATTTTGCCGCCGCCCAATAAGGCGCTGGGCAGCATGCCAAGCACGCCACTCATGCCGCCCATGGCTTGCATTTGTTTTAACTGCGCGGCCATATCATCCAGCGTGAACTGGCCTTTTTTCATGCGGGCGGCAATTTTTTCGGCCTTTTCCGCATCCATTGTCTCGGCGGCTTTTTCCACCAGACCGACCACATCGCCCATGCCCAAAATGCGATTGGCGAGACGCTGCGGGTCAAATATTTCCAGCTTATCAATCGCTTCCCCGACGCCGAGAAACTTAATCGGCACGCCGGTGACATAGCGCATGGACAGCGCCGCCCCGCCGCGCCCATCGCCGTCAGCGCGGGTCAATAAAATACCGCTCAGCGCGACACGCGCGGCAAATTGCGCGGCAATATTCACCGCCTCTTGACCGGTCAGACTATCGGCCACCAAAAGCGTTTCTGTCGGCGTCGCGGCTTTTTCAATCGCCGCCATTTCGGCCATTAAGGCCTCATCGGCATTGGTGCGGCCCGCCGTATCCAGCATGACCACATCAAACCCGCCCAGCTTGCCCGCTTGCACGGCGCGCTTGGCAATATCGACCGGTGACTGGCCCTCGACAATGGGCAGGGTCGCAATGCCCGTCTGTTCGCCCAAAACCGCCAATTGCTGCATGGCGGCGGGGCGTTGCGTATCCAGCGAGGCCATCAGCACTTTGCGCTTTTCATTATCGGTAACGAATTTTGCCAGCTTGCCGGTTGAGGTGGTTTTACCCGAGCCTTGCAAGCCGACCATCATCACCACCACGGGCGGCACGGCATCAAAATTCAACGGAGCCGGTGCGCCGAGCATATCAATTAGCGCATCATTGACGATTTTAATGACTTGTTGGCCGGGCGTGACCGATTTCAATACGGCACTGCCAATCGCCAAAGGACGCACTTGGTCAATAAAGCTGCGCGTCACCGGCAGGGCGACATCGGCTTCCAGCAGGGCTTTGCGAATTTCGCCCAGCGCCTCTTCAACCTGCGCTTCAGACAGCGCACCGCGCCGCGTCAAGCGGTCAAAAATAGAACCCAGATTTTCACTCAGCGTGTCAAACATGCTGCCTAAAAGCCTTCAACCAAAAATGCACCCGCGGGCAAAACTTGCTGGCGGGTGGCGATTTCGTCCCGCCTATATATGTCGGGGACTGAAACCAATTCAAAAATCGCTTCTATGTAGAAGTGGCGGTAAAATAGGCAGACAAAACCGATAAGTCAAGCGACACACAGCGACACGCAATGCCGACCCACAATGCCGACCCACAATGCCAATAAGCCGCGCCATAAAGCGATATGGCGTTTGACGGCTGAAACGCCTATATAGGCACAATGAACCAAAACACCACCCTCGCCTTTGCCAAAATGAATGGGCTGGGCAATGATTTCGTCATTATTGATGCGCGCGACACGGGGCTGACCCTTGCGCCCGATGCGGTGCGCCGTCTGGCAGCCCGCGACAATGCCGATACCAAAGGCTGCGACCAGCTTTTGGTGCTTCACGCGCCGCGCCAAAATGGCGATGTGTTTATGCAAATTTTTAACGCCGATGGCAGCGAGGTCGAGGCCTGCGGCAATGGCACACGCGCCGTGGCAGCCTTTATGGCGCGTCTTGGCCAAGACAAAACCGTCATTGAAACATTGGGCGGGGCTTTGGCCTGTCAAAGTCAAAGCCAAACCCAAAGCCAAGGAGCGGCGGCGCGCGCCGAGGTGAACATGCCGCTGCCGCAAATCGGTGCCGCTTTGCGCCTGCATGAAAATCTGCCCGATGCGCTGCCGGTTCATGTCGGCAATCCGCATGGCGTTATTTTTGTTGAAGCCGGCACAGCGGGCATGGCCGCGCAATATGGGTTTCAATTGGAACGCCACAGCGCCTTTCCGCAACGCGCCAATATTAATTTTGCCTGCCTTCAAGGCGATAATCTTATCCGCCTCGACACATGGGAGCGCGGCGTCGGCCTGACCCAAGCCTGCGGCACGGGCGCATGTGCCACGGCCATTGCCGCCATCACCCTTGGGCTTTGCACGCCCGGCGCAGTGACCGTGCGCCCGCCTTATAATCAAGATGATAATGATGCGGATGTGTTGGTGATTGATTATCAACCCGACACGCATCTTTTGATGAGCGGGCCGGTGCAATTTGATTTTGACGGCGAGGCTGCGGCGTGAGCGTGAAGGTTGAAAATTTCGGCTGCCGCCTCAATGCGTTGGAAGGCGATAGCGTCGCGGCTTTGGCCGAAGCGGCGGGGCTGACGGACACCACGATTATTAATGGCTGCGCCGTGACCGGCGAGGCTCTGCGCCAAGCCCGCCAAGCCGCTCGCAAAGCCAAACGCGGCGGCCAAGACGTGATTGTCACCGGCTGCGCCGCACAAACCGATGCCGCCGGTTTTGCCGACATGCCGGAAGTGGACCGGGTTTTGGGCAATGAAGAAAAATTGCGCGCCGCCAGCTATCGCGGCGCAGATTTTGCGGTTGCTGACATTATGCAAAAAACCAGGGCCAGCCCGCTGCCCACAGGGACACAAAACAAAGCCCAAGAAAGAGCCAGAGCTTTTGTGCAAGTGCAAACCGGGTGCGACCATCGCTGCACATTTTGCATCATTCCCTATGGGCGCGGCAATTCGCGTTCCGTGCCGGTTGATGAGGTGGTGACGCGGTGTCGTGACTTGGTTGAGGCGGGCCATCAGGAGCTGGTTCTGACCGGGGTGGATATCACCTCTTACGGGCCGGATATCGGTATTGGCGAAGCCGGGCAATCGGGTTTGGGGCATTTGGTGCGCGCCATATTGGATGGTGTGCCCGCCCTGCCGCGTTTGCGCCTGTCCTCTATTGATGCGGTTGAGATTGATCCAAGCCTGCTCGATATGGTCATTCATGAAACGCGGCTCATGCCGCATTTACATGTCTCGCTGCAAGCCGGTGATGATATGATTTTAAAGCGCATGAAACGCCGCCATAGCCGCGCCGAGGCGGTGGCATTTTGCCAAAAACTGAAAACTGCGCGACCCGATATGGCGTTTGGTGCCGATCTCATCGCAGGTTTTCCGACCGAGACCGAGGCGATGTTTGAAAACTCGCTGGCGCTGATTGCCGATTGCGATTTGAGCTTTACCCATGTCTTTCCGTTTTCGCCGCGCCCGAGCACACCGGCAGCGCGCATGCCACAAATTGACGTCGGCACGGTGAAAGCCCGCGCAGCGCGATTGCGCGCCGCCGCGCAACATCAATTGCAAGACTGGCTGCGCCGCCAGCACGGCCAAACCATGTCTGTCTTGGTCGAAAAACCCGGGCAAGGCCGCGCCGAGAATTTTGCCCGCGTCTCCTTTGACGGGGCGCATAAAATCGGCACGCTGGTCAATGTCGCCATTCAAGGCGATGACGGCTTGATGCTTTTGGGAGCGGCAAAATGAGCCTCTGGTCGCGGTTAAAATCTGGATTATCCCGCTCGTCTGAGGCTTTGGGCAGCAGCCTGTCCGGCCTGATGGGTGGTAAAAAATTATCGGCCGAGACATTGGGCGAGTTGGAAGACGCGCTGATTATGGCGGATTTGGGCGTGGGCACGGCGGCAAGCATTACCGAAAATTTGCGCGCACGGCGCGACCTTGCCGAATTGGATGATGTCGGCTTGCGCAGCGCATTGGCCGATGAGATGGCCGCGCTGTTGCAGCCTGCCCAACGCGCCTTCACCCTATCGCCGCATAAGCCGCAAGTAATTTTACTGGCCGGTGTCAATGGCGCGGGCAAAACCACAACCATTGGCAAGCTGGCCAAAAAATTTCAAGCCGAGGGCAAATCCGTCATTTTGGCGGCCTGCGATACGTTTCGCGCCGCCGCTTCTGAACAATTACAAGTCTGGGGCGCGCGTGCCAATGTTCCGGTCATTGCCGGAGCGGCGGGCGCCGATGCGGCCGGTCTGGCTTTTCAAGCGCTGGAAAAAGCGCAAGCCGAGGCCATCGATATATTGATGATAGACACGGCGGGTCGCCTGCACTCCAATGATAATCTCATGGCCGAGCTGACCAAAATCATTCGCGTCGTCAAAAAGCTGGACGCCGATGCGCCGCATGAAAGCCTGCTAATACTCGATGCCACGACGGGGCAAAATGCCATTGCCCAAGCCGAGGCGTTTTTGGGCGCTGCGGAAGTGACCGGCCTCATCATGACCAAGCTGGACGGCACGGCGCGCGGCGGCGGACTGGTGCCGATAGCGCAAAAACTTGCCCTGCCGATTTATTTTATCGGCGTTGGCGAACAGGCTGATGATTTGCAAATATTTAATGCCACCGGCTTTGCCCGCGCTTTGGTGGGTCTAGAAAATGAAGAGAATGAGGCAGAGTAATGGCAAAATTTTTAGAAGATATTGGCCCGCTTTTGGTTTTCTTCGTGCTCAATGCGCGCGGCGCGGCATGGTTTGACCGCCCTGAAAGCGACAGTCTGCTGATGGCCACGGCGGGTTTTATGGCCGCTTTGGCCGCATCGCTCATCGCCAGCTATGCGCGCGGCAGCAAGCCCAATAATATGACATTGGCCTCGGGCGGATTTGTTTTTGTCTTTGGCGGCCTGACGCTTTTTCTGCAAGACGAGACATTCATCAAAATAAAGCCGACCCTTGTCTATCTGCTATTTTCCGGCATTTTGAGCTTTGGCATGCTGCGCGGCAAAAGCTATTTAAAATTGCTTTTGGGCCAAGCCCTCTCCATGGATAAGGCCGGTTGGATGGTGCTGACGCAGCGTTGGGTCTATTTCTTTTTGGCACTGGCCGCGCTGAATGAATTTATTTGGCGCTCTTATACGACCGATATTTGGGTCAATTTCAAAGTCTTTGGCATTTTGCCGCTGACCTTTGCCTTTATGGCCTTGCAAATGCCGCTATTGAAAAAACACGGCGCGCTCGACCTTAAACAGGATTGAAATCATCATTGATTTCCAAATCCTCCCCATGCGGGTGGCACGGGCCGATGATGACTTCCTCCCCCTCAGGGCCATTTTCGCCGGTCCATAGGCGATAGGAAAGCCGCGCAATCGTGCCCAATTCGCGGCCATCCATTTTAAGCCAAACCAAAGGCGCATCGGGGCGCACATCTTCAGCCGCTTGGGCAAAGGCGCTTTCAATGGCAAAGCGCTGCGACACGCCCAGATAGGGCCAGACGATGGAATGATATAAAACCGTCGCCGCGCCTTTGGGGCGTTGCATAATTTGCGCCGCCACCCAACCGGCAGCATCGGCGCGGTCAATTTCCGGCGGGGCTTTATCGGCAATGGCCAGCGCTGCCAATAGCCGCGCGCGGCGTGCGGGCATATCGCCCCAAACCCAGCTTTGCAGCTTCAGCCTTTCTTGCGGATTTTGAATATTGACCGGAAATAAATCGCAACCGCGCCGCGAGGCAATGTCAATTTTTTCACTTAATTGAAGCGGCGTGGCGCGCACATTCGGCCCGCCGCGCCAAGTTGCAGCCAGCGTCAATGGGCTGGTTTCATCACCCCATAAAAGCGTGCCCTCATCCATCGCCAAGCGATAATGAAATTGGTCAAAAAATAAATTCAGTCCGGCGCTCGCCCCCATTTCGCGCAAGCGCAAGGGCAGACCGAGACGTTTGCTGACTTCCGAAAACCCCAAAAGCAACATGGCGGCGCGGCCCGTCTCATTGGTTTGCGGGGCGCTGCGCAAAAACCTGCGCGCCGCCGCTTCCTCGCGCTGAAAGACGCCATCCAAAGCTATTGCCAAATCGGGCCGGTCAGCGGCCTGATACAGGCCGCCGCAACTTTCATAAAACCGCGCCAGATTTTCATCGCCGCTCAGCGCCTGATAATGGGCAAAACCGGCCAGCCGCAGCGGCACATTATCATTGAGCGGGTCGCCCTGCCAGCCGCGCACCAGCTTGGCAATAATGCCGCCACGGTTAAAATTCTCATGACACAGGCCAACCACATCGCGGGTCAGGGGCGAGCCCAGCATGTCGCAGGCATTTTCTTGGGCGTCAAAGGCGGTGCGTAATTTGTCGGTCATGCGCTTTCATTCAGGCTTTTTATCAGCCTCTTCATAACGCGCGCGCAACGCCTCAAAGCCCGGCGTATCGGCCCAATTTTCAGGCTCAGAAAACGGTGTGAAATGCGCTTGGTCGCGGGTTTCATAATAATGCGTCAGCGCATAATAAACCGCCGGAAAAGCCAGCGCGTCCCACGGAATATCCTCCCATGCGACCAGCGCGACCGCCTCGCTTTCCGGCCCAGCCGACACATTTGCCGAGCGCAATTTACCGCGATAAAACATCTGTACTTGCGAAATGCGCGCCACATTATAAATGCCGATTAGTGCATCGGTCTCCACGTCGGCATTGGCTTCTTCATGCGCCTCACGCGCCGCGCCCTGCGCCACGGTTTCGCCCTGTTCCATAAATCCGGCGGGCAGCGTCCAAAAACCTTTGCGCGGCTCAATGGCCCGCTTGCACATGAGGATTTTATCCGTGCCGTCTTCATGCCATGTCGCCACCACACCGGCAACGAGCTTGGGATTGACGTAATTAATCAGCCCGCATGTATTGCACACATCGCGCTCGAAACTGTCATCATGCGGCACGGTTTTTGAAAATGAAATATCTTGCGCATAGCTGCGTGATTTATCGCGAAACTGCATGTTGCGCCTCCTTCGGGCTATCCATGAAATAGGGCAAAATCAGCGCGCGCACATCTTCCGGCGTCAATGGCCCGACATGGCGCGCCACAACATGGCCCTGCCCATTAATGATAAAAGTTTCCGGCACACCATAAACGCCAAGGTCAAGCGCGGCTTGCCCGCGCCCGTCAAAGCCAATGGCGCTATAGGGATTGCCCAAGCGATTGAGAAACCGCTTCGCCGCATTGCGCGTGTCTTTATAATTCACCGCATAAATCGGAATCTTGTTTTCCGCCAAAGCCATAAGCTGGGGGTGTTCGACGCGACATGGCGCGCACCAGCTGGCAAACACATTCAGCAAAACCGGCTTGCCGCTTGTCAATATCGCCGTATCAAGCCCCGTGCCACCCTCATAAAGCGGCGGCAGGGTGAAAGCGGGTAGCGGCTTATTCTCATAAGCGCTGTCGAGATTTTCAGGCGGGCCGAGCGTCAGCCCCATGGCGAAAAGAGCCAAAAGCAGCCCGCCCAAAAGAGCCGGGCCAAAACGCCAAAACCGGCTCATGCGTCCGCTTTCTTTTTTTCGGCTTTCGCAATATGCGCATCAAGCGCCATAATTTGGGCGCGCGCCATAGATAATTGCCGCAAGCTGACGCTCACCAAGCCGCCCAATAAAACAGCCGTCACACCATAGCTGGCATAAATATAAACATCATACATGTGCCGCCCCCCTTATGCGTTTTCCGATGCGCCCGCACGCGCCCGCACGCGCAGCCTTTGGCGCAACACTTCCATTTGCATGCGGGTCAGTGTGATGGCCAAAAACAGCACCAAAAATGCCGCGCCCATAATCAGCAGCGGATATAAAAAATCAGCATGCAAGGCCGGGCGCGCCAGTCGCGACACGCTGGCCGGTTGATGCAGCGTATTCCACCAATCGACAGAAAATTTCACAATCGGCACATTGATAAAGCCGACAATCGCCAAAATCGCTGCCGCGCGGGCGGCGCGGGTCGGCTCGTCAATCGCCTGCCATAGCGCGATATAGCCGAGATAGATAAAGAATAAGACCAAAACCGAGGTGAGCCGCGCATCCCATACCCACCACGTGCCCCACATGGGTTGGCCCCATAGGCTGCCGGTAATCAGCGCCAATAGGGTGAACACCGCCCCGACCGGCGCGGCGGCGCGGGCCGCCACATGGCCCAAAGGATGGCGAAATATCAAAGCCGTCACGGAAGCGAAAAAGATAAAGCTATAGCCGAACAGCGCCATCCATGCCGCCGGCACATGCACAAACATAATGCGCACCGTATCACCCTGCTGATAATCGGCAGGCACATGGGCGACGCGGTAAAGCCCATAGGCCAACAGCAGCACGGCCAGCGCCCAAAGCGGGCCATGCAGGCGGCTTGCCAAACCCATAAAGCGGGTCGGATTGGCATAAAAAGCCGAAATATTTTCCAGTGCTTTCAACATTTTAAATCCGTTTCATTCCTCCGGCATCTCATTCTAGCGCAGCGCCGCGCGCAGCGCTGCCGCAATGGCAAAAGGCGCGAGCAATAAAGACGCCGCGCTCAGTGCCGCCAAAACACCGAGATAGGCCCCGACATCTACAGCGACATCTACCCCGCCTTGCAATCCGGCGCGCGCCGCCGCCGCGCCGAAAATCAGCACCGGCACATAAAACGGCATGGCGATAAGCACCGTCAACAGACCACCGCGTCGCACGCTGACCGCCAAAGCCGCGCCAATGCCCCCAGCCATCACCAAAGCCGGTGCGCCGCATAACATGGCGGCGACCAAAATCGGCAGACGCGCCGCTTCAATATTCAACAAGAGACCGGCCAATGGCACAGCCGCAATCAACGGCAAAACCAGCGCCACATAATGACCCAATAATTTGGCCAGCACCACGGCCTCGAAAGACAAAGGCACCAGCAACAGGCGGTCCAGCGCGCCATCCTCATAATCGGCCTGAAACAAACGCTCGAGACTGGTCAACAGGCTGATAGCCAGCACCACCCAAAGCAGACCCGGGGCCAAAGCCCGCAATAATTTTAATTCCGGCCCCAGCCCAAACGGCAAAAGCGTGATGGCGATAAACAAAAAACTGACAGCCAAAACGGTTTGCCCATTGCGCCAAGAAAGCCGGATATGCTGGCGGCAAATGGCGGCGAAGATGCGCCTTTGTGTCGTCATATCTGCGCCCCCAAAACAAGCTCGGCATTAGCAAAGCCGAGCGGCTCATGGCTGGCGGCAATAATCATCCCGCCGCTTGCCAAATGAGCTTTCGCCAAAGCGCCCACCAAGGCGCGGCCATCCTCATCCAACGCGGTCATCGGCTCGTCCAAAAGCCAAAGCGGGCGCGGGTCAAGCAAGAGGCGCGCCAAAGTCAGACGGCGTTTTTGCCCGGCTGATAAATCGCCGACATATTGCCAATCGCGTCCGGCCAAACCAAGCCGCGCCGTTAAATCCGCCGCATGGTCTGCGCCCTGTCCGGCCAAAGCCGCCTCATAGGCCAGCGTCTCGCCAATGCTCAGCGCTGCTTTAAGGCCATCCGCATGGCCCAAATAATGCGTATGTTTATGCGGGTTGGGGCGGGTTAACGCCCCCGCCGCCAGTGGCAAAAGACCGGCAAGCTGGCGCAATAAAGAAGATTTACCGCTGCCATTGGCCCCACGCACACACAGCGCCTGACCGGATGTCAGATGAAAGAAAACATCCTCAAAGACCAATGCCGCGCCGCGCCGACAGGCCAAGCCCTCGGCCTGGCACTGCGCGTCGCGCGCATGCTGGGTTTTGGAAAACAGGTTTTCAATCTCGGCCATAGATTTAATTATGGCACGAGAATTAGGCCGGTGGGGCAAATTTGGTCAAATCAATGCCCTGCACAGCCGCTTGATATTCTTCCAATGTCGGGGTGCGGCCCAAAATGGTCGATAGAACAACAACCGGCGTTGAGGCCAAAAGCGACTCGCCCGATTTTTCATCGCTATCTTCCACCACGCGGCCTTTAAACAGACGCGTTGAGGTCGCCATCACCGTATCGCCTTTGGCGGCTTTTTCCTGATTGCCCATGCATAAATTACAGCCCGGGCGTTCCAGATAAAGCGTGTTCTCATAGGCCGTGCGCGCTTCTTGCTTGGGCGCGTCATCGTCAAATTCAAAACCGGAATATTTTTGCAAAATTTCCCAATCGCCCTCAGCTTTCAGCTCATCGACAATATTATAAGTCGGCGGGGCAATCACCAGCGGCGCGTTAAACGCAACGCCGCCATTTTCTTTTTCCAAATTGCGGAACATTTGCGCGACAATTTTCATATCGCCCTTATGCACCATGCACGAACCGATAAAGCCCAAATCGACTTTTTTCTCGGCGCGGTAAAACGAAATAGGACGGATGGTGTCATGCGTATAGCGTTTGGACACATCGGCATTTTCAACATCCGGATCGGCAATCATCGGCTCATTAATCGCATCGAGATCAACCACGACTTCGGCAAAATATTTTGCATTTTCATCGGGGCTAAGCGCGGGTTTCGTACCGGCGCGAATTTCGCCAATGCGTTTATCGGCAATATCAATCAGGCCTTGCAACATGCGCGCGGGATTATCCATGCCCTTATCAATCATGATTTGAATGCGCGCTTTGGCAATTTCCAGCGAACCGATAAGCGTCTCATCATTGGAAATACAAATTGAGGCTTTCGCCTTCATCTCCGCCGTCCAATCGGTAAAGGTAAAGGCTTGGTCGGCCAGCAAAGTGCCGATATGCACTTCAATGACGCGGCCTTGGAAAACATTATCGCCAAATTGGTCGAGCATTTGCGCTTGCGTGGCATGAACCACATCGCGGAAATCCATATAATCGGCCATGCGCCCTTTAAAGGTCACTTTCACCGATTCCGGTATGGGCATGGTCGCCTCACCGGTAGCCAAAGCCAGCGCCACCGTGCCGCTATCGGCGCCAAAAGCCACACCCTTTGACATGCGCGTATGGCTGTCGCCGCCAATAATAATCGCCCAATCATCGACCGTAATATCATTCAGCACTTTATGAATAACATCCGTCATGGCGTGATAATCGCCCTTCGGGTCGCGCGCCGTAATCAGGCCAAATTTATTCATAAAGGCCATCAGGCGCGGCGTATTGGCTTGCGCCTTACTGTCCCAAACCGAGGCCGTGTGACAGCCCGATTGATAAGCGCCATCCACGGTCGGCGATAAGACCGTCGCCGCCATGGCTTCCAATTCTTGCGAGGTCATCAGGCCGGTCGTGTCTTGTGAGCCGACAATATTGACCTTCACGCGCGCATCAGAACCGGCATGGAGCGGCTTATCGGCAGACACGCCCATCGCATTGGCGTTAAAGATTTTCTCTACCGCCGTCAGGCCTTGGCCGTCATGGGTGATTTCTTTGGACGGCGCAAAGACCGATATTTGCTCAACCCCCAAAGTCTCACAGGCAAAGCTTTGCAGTTTTTTGCCAAAGACAATGGCGTAAGAGCCGCCGGCTTTCATAAATTCGACTTTTTGCGGCGTGAAACTATCGGCCATATCGGCCAATTCTTCACTGCCATCTTCATTGTAAAGTTTCGCGGCCTTGCTGTTAATGGTCAGCACCGTGCCGGTTTCAACCGAATATTTTTGTTCCAACACCGCATTGCCGTCATTATTCAAAAGCGGTTTGCCGTCTTCACCGATTTTTTTGACCCAGTTTTTAAGATCCACCCCAATGCCACCGGTCACGCCGACCGTGGTCAGGAAAATCGGGGAAATGCCGTTTGTGCCCGCCACAATCGGGGCAATATTGACAAAAGGCACATAGGGGCTGGCTTGCGTGCCGGTCCATAGCGCCACATTATTGACGCCCGACATGCGCGATGAGCCGACGCCCATTGTGCCTTTTTCGGCAATGAGCATGACGCGCTTATCCGGGTGCTGGATTTTCAGCGCTTCAATTTCTTTTTGCGCGGCTTCGGAAATCATGCATTTGCCGTGCAGCTCGCGGTCGGAGCGCGAATGGGCCTGATTGCCCGGCGATAATAAATCGGTCGAAATATCACCCTCAGCGGCAATATAAGTGACGACTTTAATCTCTTCGTCAATTTCCGGCAGCTTGGTGAAGAACTCAGCCGCCGCATAGCTTTGCAAAATATCGCCTGCAATCTCATTGCCGGCGTCAAAAGCGGTTTTCAAGCGCGCCGTATCGGCCTCATAAAGAAACACTTGGGTTTTTAAAACCGCCGCCGCTTGGGTTGCAATATCCGCGTCATCCCCCAGCGCGACGTCAAGCAAGACATCAACCGATGGGCCGCCCTTCATATGCGATAAAAGCTCAAAAGCGAAGCTTTGCGAAATCTCATCAACCGGCGCTTTACCGAGAATAATCTCTTTCAAAAACGCGGCTTTTTCGCCCGCTGCACTGGTTGTGCCGGGCAGCGTATTATAGATGAAATATTCAAGCGATGCGGCGAGATGCGGATTATCGGCTTGCTTGATCTGCGCGATAATTTCGGCCAGCAAATCGCCATCATCAATAGGTTTCGGGCTCAAACCCTGCTGCTTGCGGGTTTCAATATTCTCAAGATAAGCGTCGTAAAGGCTCATAGGGTCGCTCGCTTCTCGCTTGGTGTTTTTGGATGGTTTTCACTTACTGCGTCGCCCCGCATAAGTCAATTATAACTCAGTGCCACGGCTTCTATTTTGGCCGCTTCAGCCGGATGCGCTAGCGCGTCAAATCTGCTTGCGCGGGCAGTAAAATCGGCGAGCGTTCAGCGGCAAAGCGCATGGCCCAACCGTCAAAGCGCGCCGTTAAGGCCACCGCTAAAGCGGTCACTTCAGCGCTCGCCCCGGCTTCTGCCCG
>JAQWZC010000023.1 GCA_029253645.1 Alphaproteobacteria bacterium
CAAATATGGAATGTTGGTAGTTGGTGCGTTTTTTGCCATAAACTCAGCAAATGCTGGGAGTGTGGAAATAACAAATTGCTCTTTGTCGGAGTTTTCATACTCCTATAACGTGGAGAACGAAGAAACCGGAGTTATACAAGTGGGCAGCACTTACGACGACACATCTAGTTTAACGCCAATCACTGTAGACGCTGGCGCAGGGTCAGATGAATATGACCTTACCGAAAGAATGCCTGACGGTAACATTTATGTGACATTGATAGATGGCGATGAAATCACCACACGCCTTTGCTCTGATGATGCCACGCCTGACGGTGAGGCGCAGTAACACGAAATCCTTTTATGAAAGTTGAATCTGTGCCAAATTTAAGGCTCAGATTTACGTGTTAAAGAGTTGTCATGCGCGGGTTTTCGCTTGTTGAGTTACTGGTTGTCGTTGCCATTATTGGCATTCTCGGCGCTGTCGGTGTGATTGGCTATAATGGCTATATTGAAAGCACAAAAGAGCAAGTCACGATTGATAATGCGCTGACAGTGGATCGCGCTTTTACGCATGATGTGATGGTTATTGATAATGAGATGACCGATGGCCGCACCGCGCTGGCGACCGACCAAACCAATATCATCACCCGCATTGATGATTGCATTGAATATGTGGCGGCGGCTGTCGACTCGCTGAACAGCACGCATAAAAACGCCTTTGACGACACAGTGCCCTATGCCGTCAGCATGCATATGGAAGCACAATGGGCGAATAATGCGACGCCCACCGGCACGAATGGCGAGGCGCGCAGCACACCGCTCAATAGGGCCAAGCTGAAGCAAGGCCAGCTCGGCCTGCAATGCGCCAATGCCTGCACACCCATTTCCGAAGCGTCGCAATTTTACATTCACCGCTGCTCATGCGTTGGGGCAGGGGGCTGCGATGCCCATTCATTTTCCCAGGGCGACGGCTCGGCACAAACCACTCAATATGAGAGCGAAGTGCCTGCCGATAAGCAATGGGACGAGGACGGCAATATTCTCATTGGCGCGCATTTACCGGCATGGGTTTGTCCCAAGCCGTTAGATGCCGGCAGCGTTTGCCCTTAGGTAGCATGTTTAGAAAATGTATCCCTTTGGCCCTTGCGGTGGCATGCTTTAGCCCCCAGCAGGCGATGAGCCAGTCGCTCAAAGAAATGCTATTTGCTGACCCGACCAATATTGAAATCAATCTCGCCTATTTGCAGGAGCAATTGGCGGGCGGCAATTTTAAGGGCGCGGCGGTGACTTTGCAGCGCGTGTTGTTGCTTGACCCGACCAGTAAGCTGGCCAAGGTTTTATACGCAGAGGTTCAGTTGCGGCTTGGTAATTTGGCCGATGCGCGCCTGATTTTGCGAGAGCTATTGGCCGATCCATCTCTCAATCAAGAGATGCGCTTGCGCGCCCAAGCCCTCAGCGATGCGATTGAGGCGTCGCAAAAACGCTTCGCCTTTTCCGGTTCAATGGGGCTGGCCAGCGGCTCGGCGGATAATGCTTTGGCCGCGCCCAAGGGGCCGAAAGTGCAATTTTTTGACGCGCTTTATGACAGCACCGCGCCCGAAGTGACAGAGCCTTTTGTCGATTATGATGCCGCCTTTACCGCGTCTTATAAGCTGCCGACCTATCGCGAGCGTGGCTTAACGGCCGGGTTTGGCGTCGCCGGACGCGATTATATTGATATCAATATGGCAGATTCCACCACCGGCTTTGTGTCGCTTGGGTTCACCGAGAAACGCAAAAATCCGTGGAGCGCAAATTACAATGCGTTTGTGACCGATGTG
This sequence comes from Alphaproteobacteria bacterium, assembly GCA_029253645.1. GTDB lineage: Bacteria > Pseudomonadota > Alphaproteobacteria > RS24 > RS24 > UBA8337. The sequence goes on from JAQWZC010000023.1 coordinate 1,803, forward strand.
AGCGGGCATAATTACAATGCCGGTCAGCAATTGGCGCTGAGTGTCAGTCATAATTTGAAGGGCAATGCCAGCCTGAGCGCAAGTTTGCGTGGCAGTGAAACCCGCCATTTTAATTATCTCAGCAGCAGCGCAAGCAAGCCGCGCGATAATAAGGTGGTCGGCGTGAGTATGAGCTATGCCCAGCCGGTGACCGGCTTGCCGATACCGCTTTTGCTCACGGCGACGCTTGGGGCCGATGATAGCAATGCGAAATTGAATTATTATTCCACGCAATCGGGTTCCGTATCCGTGGGTGCGCGGACGCGGCTCAGGGCCATTAATGTGTCGGTAACGGCAGATTTTCTAAGCACTGAGTTTGACGCGGCTGACCCGCTTATCGGCTCGGATATTCGTAAAGATGAGCGCAGTCGCGCCAGCTTCAGTCTTGGCTATAAGCTGCCGCCGTCTCTGGGTGGGGTCGATATTGCCATTGACGGCTTCATCGCAGATACGCGGTCAAATATCATGAATTTCAGGAAAACCCTGAGCGAGCTTAAAATCGGTATGCGGAAAAGCTTTTAAGAAGGCTCGTCATCGTCTTGCATATAGGGTGCAAGATAGGAAACAATCACGCGATAGTAATCCTCAATGACCTCGTTTCTTTTTTCGGCAAGGGTGCCGGCCCGGCCAACGGCAAATAAGAAGCTGTCCACAATAAGCACATAAGTGCGCGAGACACGGGCTTCTTCCTCGCCACGCACCCCAAAACCACCAATTTTAAGAAGATGGGCATAGCGTGTCGCAAAAAATTCGAGGGTTTGCTCGTGGCGCGAGGCGACGCCGGGGTCTGCCCGCACGGCAGCCACACCCGCATAAACCCATGGGTGGGTCAGGCAGTAATCACTCAGGCCATGCAATAATTGCATTTGCACAGTGCGCCAAGGTTGGTCAAAAGCGATTTCTTCCAATAATTTAATTCGCTCTCGATAATCTTCTTCAAAGAAGCTGATTAAACTGACCAATAGCGCTGTTTGGTTCGGCCAATAGCGATAAATTGATGTTTGCTTGATTTTTGCGCGCTCGCACACTGCACTCAATGTCAAACCGCTATAACCGCGCTCTGCCAAAATATCCTGCGCCGTACGCAAAACCAAATCAACACGCTCTTTTGCTCTTAACTGTTGAGGATTCTCTCGAGACACTACCATGTAATGAAACTAGCAAAAAACGGGGGGTGGGTAAACAAGGCTGTTTTCTTAATTCTGATTAAAAGACGCACAAACACATTTAAATAAAAAGCGAAGAGCTTTCATCTTTCAAAAAATTGAAACTTCTTTATAAACAGTAACAGTCATCTTGGATTTCAATCATGTTGCATAAGTGTATTTCGGTTATTTTGCTCGTCGCGTTTGTGGCGGCGTGCGCCCGGGCTCCTGAGCCGCTCGAAAGAGAAGCCGTCAGTAAAGAACTTCATTCTGATTTGGACAAATTGGGTGTTATGCCCGACGCCATTGACGGACCGGTATCGCTGTATCAAGCGATCGCGCGCGCGATTTTATATAATCGGGAATATAAGCTGGCCGCGATGGAAGCGGCTTTGAGCCAGCGCCAATATGACCTTGCCAAAGCCGATATGCTGCCTGCCTTGACGCTGAGGGCGGGCTATAGCGCGCGCGATAAATATGCGGCTTCGGCCAGCACGACCTTTGATGGCAACACACCGGCCCCGCTGGGCGCCGACCCGTCTTACAGCGTGTCGCAAGACAAAAACCGGTCCAGCACAAACGCCGTGTTTACGTGGAATATTTTGGATTTCGGCTTGTCTTATGTGCGGGCCGGACAGAGCGCCGACCGGCGCATGATTGCCATCGAGCGTCAGCGTAAAGTGGTGCACAACATTGTGCGCGAAGTGACATCTTCTTATTGGCGCGCCGTGGCCGCAGAAAATCTGCTGGGTCAATTGGGGCCGCTTCTGCGCCGTGTCGAAAATGCGCTGGCTGATAGCCGTCGTATTGAAACGCGCCGCTTGTCGCCGCCTTTGGAAGCGTTGATTTATCAAAAAGAATTGCTGGAAATTCGCCGCACATTGCACACGCAACAGCGCGCCTTAATGACCGCAAAACTGGAATTGTCGCAGCTTATGGGTCTGATGCCCGGGCAGCAATATAAGCTGGCCAAAGTGCAATATATTATTCCTGAAGTGGCGATGAATATTTCCCTGATGGAAAAGACAGCCCTGTTGAGCCGTCCGGAATTGATGGAAACGCGCTATCAAAAACGCATTAATCAAAGCGAAGTGCGCGCCGCCTTATTGTCGATGATGCCGAGCCTTAACCTGACCGCCTCAGCCAATACCGATGATAGCGATTACCAAAAATATAATGAGTATGTCGAGATGGGCGCTCAGGTGAGCTATAATCTGATGTCGGCCTTTAGCGGCCCGAAAAATCGCGATGTGGCCAAAGCCTCGGTCGATGTTGCCGAAGCGCAGCGCCTCGCTATGGCTATGGCGGTCATCTCGCAAGTGCATATTGCCAATATGAATTTTGTTCAAGCGCGGCAGGAATATGCCGTGTCGGAAGATTATCTCAGCGTCTCCAAGCGGTTGACCAAGCAAACCAGAGACGCTCAAAAAGTTGCCAAATTCGGTGAGTTGGAAGTCATCCGCCAAGAGGCCAGCCTGTTGCTGGCGCAAATGCGCCGCGATATCGCCTTTGCCGAATTGCAAAACAGTTTCGGCACGATTTACGCATCTGTCGGGGTTGATGTGGTGCCGAGCAATCTGTCGGATATGAGCATTAACGGTCTGTCATCAGCGATTAATCAAAGCCTGCAAACATGGGGCCTGAAATATAAGAGCGTCGTCGCCGCCAATGATCGGGTGCTTAGAGCCATATCGGAGCAAAATCCGGTGCTGGGTCGCAATGGCTTCACCTTCGCCGCAGACACATTCTCAGTCGGCACGCCGGTAGCTTATTCAATCGGCATGCAAGACGGCACGCGCCTGCCGGATTGGTTGAGCTTTGACCCGAGCAGCCGGACGATTTCTGGGCGTCCACCCGAGAAGCAAATGCAGCTTAGCTTGCGCGCCATTGCTCAAGGGCCGGAGATACGCGCGACTGATAGCTTTATTTTGCAGATTGGTCGCGGCGCGAAAAACGCACGGAAAGCAGCGAAAACGCCTAAAGCAGTTAAGGCCGCGAAGCCTGCGCCGATTATTTCGCCAAGACCGGCTCAAGCAGCACCTGTCGAAGCCGCGCCTGTTGAGGCAGCACCGGCCAAGCCCGCTGCGAGCGGTGTGGCCACGCGCTTTGTGCAAGTGAAGGCCTTGGGCGTGCGCGGCAAGGCGCAAAAATATGCAGAGGATGTGGCCAGCAAAACCGGATTGCCGACGTTTGTGCGTAAGACCAAACGTCTTAATCCGCCGCTGTATCGGGTGATTATTCCGGCCTTCTCACGCGAAGAAAGCCGTGCCATTCGCGAGACGCTGAAAGGCATTGGCGTCAGCGATGCCTTCATCACCCGCCAATAGGCTTAGAACCGCTTAAAGATAAATCTGCGTTTGCGTCACAACCGCAACGCGCTTGCCATCATCGCGCGTAATGTCGGTTTGCCAGACCGATAAACGCCGCCCGACCGATAGCGGGGTCGCCACCGCATGCAGCGTGTCGCCTTCCATCGCCGTTTTGATGAAATTGGTTTTGCTTTCAATCGTCGTCGTGCCTGCCGCGTCTTTCGGCATGTTGAGATGCGCGCCAATGGCCCCCATCGCATCTGCCAAAGACATAATGGCTCCGCCATGCACATTGGGCAGGTGATTGGTCAGGTCTTTGGTCACCGGCAGGCGTCCCTCAATGCGGTTCTTTTCAGCGGCAATCAGTTCAATGCCGATATGACGCGGAAAGTTAACCGTGTCTGAAAAGGCCTGTAAATCGCCTGCGGCCAGGCTCTCTGAAAAGTCATCAGCCATTTATCTCTCCTAAATAATCATGCTCAAAGCCATAACACAAAGCGTCGCCACCACCGGAATAACAACCGTGATAACGCCGACGTCCTTATAGGCTTGCTTATGGGTTAATTGGGTGATGGTCAGCATGGCAATCACCGCGCCGCAATGCGGCAGGCTGTCAAAGCCACCACTGGCCATTGCGACAATGCGGTGCAACTCATCCGCCGGAATGCCCATAGCGATATAGCTGTCGGCCATGGTCGCCATAAAGATTTGCAAGCCGCCCGAAGCCGAGCCGGTAATTGCCGATACGACGGAAATCGAGGTAAAGGCCGATAATTTTGGCGGCAAGCCGGAATTCAACATGGCCGACGAGAAATCTTGGAAGCCAATGGTTTGCACCACAATCCCGCCAAAGCCGATAACCGCCGCCGTGTTGAGCAGCGGCATAATCGCGTCATTTGTGCCTTCGCCAAAGACTTGCAGGCCGCGCCCACGCAGATTGGGGAAAAGCGCATAGGCAAACAGGCTGCCTAAAATCAACGCCAGACTTGGCCAGAAAATCGGTTGCTTGCCCGCAAAAACGATAATATCCGCCAGCATGCCGGTTTCAGGGGCCAGCCCCATGCTTTGCAATAAGCGCGGCAGCAAAATAGTGCTCAGCACCAACACAAGCGGCAAAATGGCGAGACGCCAAGGCGGCATGTCGGGCGAGGCGATAATGTTTTCGACCTTATCCAACGGGCCGGGTTCAAACCCTTCTCCAGCCGCTTTGGCCATCACTCTTTGACGCTCGAGATAAATCATGCCGAGCACAAACATAATGGCGCCGCCGGTGAGGCCCAATAAAGGCGCGGCAAATAAATCCGTGCCCAGCGCGACCGAGGGGATAACGTTTTGAATGGAGGGCGTGCCGGGCAGGGCGGTGAGGGTGAATGTGCCCGCGCCCAATGCCAATGCAGCGCAAAACAGGCGCTTGGGAATATCCGCTTCTTTGAGCAGGCTGAGGCCAAGCGGGTACATGGCGAAGATGACGACAAACACCACCACGCCGCCATAAGTCAGCGCGGCGCAGGACAGCACGGTAATCACCAAAGCGCGATGCGCGCCGAGCCGGTCAACCAAAGCCAAGGCAATCGAGGTCGCGGCTTTGCTTTCGCCCATAATGCGCCCGAAAATCGCGCCCGCGATAAACAGCAAGAAAAACCGTCCGGCGAAGCTGAATGTGCCGAGCGGGCCACTTGCATAATGTTCGGCAAAAGCCTCATGCACCGGCAGGCCATTGGTCAGGGCGACCACCAAGCCGCATAACAGCGATGCAAATAGAATATTGACCCCACGCAGGGCCAGAAAGATGAGCAGAGCCAAGCCCGCCAACAAACCGATATAAGCCATGATGTCCTCCCAGAACTCCAAACAGTTTAGGCGGGGATTCGGGGTTTGCAATAGCGCCGCGTTTGGTCAATGCTACGCTCCGGTTTCGGGAGTTTCGCATGAGCGGCTTAAAGTTAGATAATGGCATCAAGTTTTATTATGGATTGGGCGCAGCCCCCTATGGAATTAAAGATAACGGCTTTAGTTATTTTCTGCTGATTTTCTATTCGCAAGTGCTGGGCCTGTCGCCCATGCTGGCCAGCTTGGCCTTAACCGTGGCGATATTTATTGATGCGGTCACTGACCCGCTCATCGGTTATGTGTCGGATAATTGGCGTTCCAAATGGGGGCGGCGTCACCCGTTTATGTATTGGTCGATTGTGCCGATTTGCCTGAGCTATGCGCTGATGTGGAATCCGCCAGAATTTGTGCTGGCATCGCAGGGCAGCATGTTCGCCTTTCTTGTGGTGATGGCCGTGTCCATCCGGATTTTTCTGACATTCTTTGAAGTCCCCAATACGGCGCTGATTTCTGAGCTGACGACGGATTATGACCAGCGCACCGGCCTGATGGGCCTGCGCTTTATGTTTGGCTGGCTCGGCGGCATTGGCATGGCGTTTCTCGGCTATTCCGTTTTCTTTCAAGCCAGTGATGGCAGCAATGGCATTTTGCAAGCGCAAGGCTATGCCAATTATGGCGTGGCGGCGGCTTGCCTGATGTTTGTCGGCATGCTGGCCTCATCGCTCGGCACGCATAAAACCATTCCGCATCTGCATATGCCGCCGGAAAAGGATATTTTATCGCCCCGCCAAGTGATGCGCGAAGTGCTGGATGTGATGAAGAATAATAATTTCATGGCGCTGTTTCTGGCCTCTATCTGCTTCGGCACGGCGTCCGGCTTTACCGCGGCTTTGTCGATTTACTTCTCAACCTTTTTTTGGGGGCTTGTGCCGTCGCAATTGGCGATTGTCACCATGCTGCAAGCCGTTGCCGCCATTTGCGCCGTGCCTTTGGCGCGCCGCCTGAGCGTGTCATTTGATAAACGCCGCGCCGCGCTGGGCAGCTTTGTCTTCATTCTGTTTTGGGGGCCGGTCATGCTGCTGGGGCGGATATTTGAGCTGGTGCCTGAAAATGGCGACCCGATGCTGTTCCCGATGTTGCTGGCGCATAATTTCACCAATCTCTTGGTGGTCATCACCTTTTTCATCCTATTCGGTTCCATGATGGCCGATGTGGTGGAAGACAGCGCGGTGGATACGGCGCGGCGCAGCGAGGGCATTATTTTTGCGGCGCGCGGCTTTGCCGGAAAAATGGTCACCGGCCTCGGTATTATGATGGCCGGTCTGGTCTTATCCATTATCAATCTGCCGCGTGATGCCAAGCCTGAGGATGTTGACCCTGATAAGCTGATTGATTTGGTGCTGTTCGCCGCGCCGCTGGAGGCGACGCTCTATCTCGCAGCCTTTATTGTGCTGCGCCGCTATCGCATTTCGCGGGTCAAACATAATGAAAATGTCGAGGCGGTGGCGTCTCTTTAAGCCGTTAAGCCTTTACGACTGCAATTCACCAATCGTGCGATTGGCCGAAATAATGCGGTCTGACAGGGTGACGGAAATCAGATGCAAGAGCGCGTCAACCGAGGGGTCGCGGGCTTTCTCTAGGGCCTCATAGGTCTCGCGGGACAGTGTGTAAATGACGGTTGTGCCGCGCGCAATCAAATCAGCGCTGCGCGTTTCGCGGCGCACAAAGCCCATTTCGCCGAGCATGGTGTGGCGCATATAAGAGTAAATGCGGAAGGTCTGGCCGGGCACATCATGGCTGACAACATCCACCCGCCCGCGATCGAGGAAGTAAATCTCGTCCGCATCCTCGCCCTGACGGCAAATCACTTCGCCATCGACATATTCCTCAGCCTGCAAAATATCAAACAGTTTCTTCGCCGATGTTTCATCACTGAAACGCAGTTCAAGCCAGCGTTGCAGCGAGCCGACATCATCAAAAGCCCGCTCGCGCAACATGCTTTCCTCAATGGCTTCCATGGCATCATAAATCGCCGCATAATTATGGTCGGCAATCAGGGCAGGGGAGCGATGCAGCAGCCGCGCCACGCGAATTTGGTCGCGCTTGGGAAGCTCAATGGTTGAGACCGTGCAATTATGCTTATCGGCGGCATAAAATATCTTCTGCAAAATCTGCTCTGCCGAGGCGTCAATGCCGCTCACATGCCGGAAGGAGAGGATGAGATGGCGCACATCATCGCCATTATCCTCAAGCTGGTCTTTGATGAGCGTGTAGAAATTATGCGCCGTGCCGAAGAATAAAAAGCCCTGCAATTCATAAATACGAATGGATTTATGCGCGCCGTCCAAAAACTCTTCTTCATCGGTAGAGCGCACAATGCGCGACCGATAGGCTTCGCCGGAGAGTTGCGAGCGCACAATGCTGATAATGCTGGCGCGCGCCGCGAATAAAATGCAACCGGCGACCACGCCGAGGCCCAAGCCAAAGATGAAGCCTGCATAAAGGGTCGTGCCCGCAATCACCAAAATCATCAAATACTCAATCGTGTCGAGTGTGGTGATGGTGGTGACCATCCAGCGAAAGGCGATTTGCGTGCCGAGGAACAACACCATAGCGGCCAGCGATATTTGCGGCAGCATGGCGATGGCATCGCTGCCGACAAGCAATACGCCGCCGCAAAGGAGTGTGGTGAGGAAGGCGGCAATCGGGAAGCGGCTTTTCTTTTCAACATTCAGCAGCGAGCGGGAGAGCGATACCAACCCGGCAAAACCACCAAATAAACCAGATAAACCAATGGCATATCCATGTATCTTAAGTTCATGATTTAGGTTGCTGTCAAAGTTTCTTTCCAGCTCAATACCGGCGATAATCAGCAAAATCGCCAGGCCGACAACCACGATAACGGCGACGGTTTCCGGAAAGAACTCGATGAAAGTGGCGAGGCTTATCGTGTCCAATACAGACTGGGTGGCCGGAATAAACAGCTTTGTCTCGCCTGAAACCTCAAGCAAAAGGCCCAATTCCTGCGCTTGTGCAATGGATAAGCCCTGCATGGCAAATACCGCATGGGCGATGAAAATGGAGCCGAAAATGGCAATCGGCAGGGCGAGGCTGTTTTTCACATAGGTCGCGACATACCAATAAATCACGGCAAGCGCGCAAACCGTGCCCAATTTGATGAGTTGCAAGTCGGTAAAGCCGTTAAAAGCCCCGGGATTCATCGGGTCAATACCGGTCGCCAGCAAAATGGCGCCGCTGACCATGAGACAGCCCGCCGCCGCCAGAAATCCACCGGCTACGGATATCGGCACAAAGCGAATGAAATTGCCGATTTGGAAATGGCCCAAGAGAAACATGGTGAGCGCGGTCAATAGCGTGATGGCGGTCATAATGCTGAGGGTTGCCAGCGCTAGGGCTTCGCCGCCCAGCCCTCTATCGCTGAGGCTTTGCGCCACCAGCACAAACAGGCTGGCCATCACGGCGACGGAGTTTGAATCCGGCCCGGCAATGGAGAATTTAATGCCCGACATATAGGCCACGGCGAGGCCGGTCACCACTGTGGTCACCAAAGCGGCGCTGATGGCATAGCCGATATAGGGAATGAGTAAGGGGGAGGTGAACAATAACGCGCCGTAAGACAGCGCATAAGTGAGCGATAAAAGGGCAATGGCAATGCCCGAGCCAAAATCGGATCGGGCAGATTTGGAAATAAAGGACACGCTAACTACTCCCGCTACGAATCACACGATAGCATTATTCGGCGGGCTTGGTCTTTTTTAGACCAAGAATTGCGGCGACGGGGAGAGGTTTAGCGCTTATGCGCTGACCGACAGCCCTTTTCCGGCTTCCAGTTCAGCCAGCATTTTTTGCGTTAATGGGCCGCGCACCAGCTTTTTATTGCCGGCATAGGCTTTGCCATCGAGTTTTTGCATGTCGCGCGCTTTTTCCATAGCGCGGGTCATTAATTTATCGGCGGCGACGACCTCATCGAGAAAACTCGCTTTCACGGCGGTTTGCGGGTCAATTAACTGCGCGCCGACAAAACAGCTATCGAGATATTTATTGTTGATTTTAAAGACTGCCAAATCGAGGCCGAAAGGCGGCAAGACCATGCCAATGGCCGATTCATTCAAACCATAGCGGCTGTCGCCGTCAACGCCGATACGATAATCAGCCGCCAGCATCAGCAAACCACCGGCGGCAATGCCATGCCCCGGTGAGGCAATGATAATCGGCTTTTTGCTGCTGAAAATACGCACGAGCAGCTGTCCGCCTTGCCCGACCATATCCGGCACTTTTGCGGGGTCGTTCTGCATGACTTTCAAATCGAAACCGGCGCACATCACACCATCGCGACCGGTCAGCACAATAACGTCAGCCTTGGTTTCCGCTTCGTCCATTGCGGCATTGACCGCCGCCATCATGTCGAAGCCGAACGCATTGGCCTTGCCGTCATTCAGCGTAATCACGGCAATACCGTCTTCTATGGTGCAGCTTGCAAAATCGGTCATTAAGAGGCCTCCCAACGGCTTTTGAGGGTTATGAATATGCGCAGCACTATGGCGGCGATTGCCAATATAAGCAAGATGGGTGGCTTGTTGAGGCCGCCCAAAAATTGACTGAGATAGGTAAAGGCGAAAACCACGGCCAGATAATGCGCGCCGAATTTATGCAGCCACCGCCAATTGGTTTTGCCGAGGCGGCGCAGCGCCGCATCATTGGATGTCGCCAGCATTAAAAACATGGCGAGATAAGCCCCGCCGCCAACAATGACGGTCGGCATTTCAGCGGGTATGTCGGCAATTTGGTAAAAGCCGATAAGCGCCGCCAAATGAATCGTATGGGCAATGCCGAAACTGATGCCGCTATTGCGCCTCTGGCGACGCAGCCATGCGGTTGCCGGATTTTTCACCAGCTCATAAAGCGGCGCGGCCAGATAGGCGGCGAGAAACAGAAAAAATGACAGCCGCGCCGAATAGCGCGTCCATAAATGCCAAGATTTTTCCAATGCGGGAATGTGCATAAACACCGCGACCAGCAAAACCACACTGACCAAGAGCGTGGCACTTATCCACGGCCATAGGCTGTTTTTGGCGAGGCCGTAACCATTATCGCGCGCAATATCCATAAGCACCCCTAATCTTGTGGCTTTTTGACACATAATTTCTGCGTGTCATTCATCGCTTCTTGGCATAGTTTACATGAAATCAAGGGAGAGAGTCATGGCTTATCGCGCACCTGTTTCAGCAATCGAATTCGCACTCATGCAAGAGGCGGGCTTTCAGCGGCTTATTGATAGCGGCAAATATGAAGATTTGTCCGATGATTTGTTGACCGCCATTCTCGACGAGGCCGCCAAGCTGGCCAATGATTATGTCGCGCCGGTGAATTGGGAAGGCGACCAAACCGGTTCGCATTTGACCGATGAGGGCGTGAAAGTGCCCGAGAGTTTTAAAACAGCTTACACCAAATATATTGAAGGCGGCTGGCCGACATTGGCGGCACCGGCGGCTTATGGCGGGCAGGGACTGCCGCTCGCATTATCTAATGCGGTCGCCGAAATGATGAATTCCAATATCGGCTTTCAGCTTTGCCCGATGCTGTCCAATGGCGGCGTTGAGGCAATGGCCGCCCACGCCACGGAAGAGCAGAAAGAGAAATATCTGCGCCGTGTGATTTCCGGCGAATGGTCGGCCACCATGAATTTGACCGAGCCACATGCCGGTTCCGATGTCGGCAATATCCGCTCCAAGGCCATGCCGCAAGATGATGGCAGCTATAAAATCACCGGTACGAAAATTTACATCACCTATGGCGACCACGATATGACCGACAATATCATTCATCTGGTATTGGCGCGCACACCGGATGCACCGGAAGGCACGAAAGGCATCTCGCTTTTCGTCGTGCCGAAATTCATGGTCAATGATGACGGTTCTTTGGGCGCGAAGAATGATGTGAAATGCATCGGCCTTGAAGAAAAGCTCGGCATTCATGCCAGCCCGACTTGCGTCATGGCCTTTGGCGAAGACGCCGACACAACCGGCGGCGCGACAGGCTGGCTAGTCGGCCCCGAGCATGGCGGCATGGCTTGCATGTTCACCATGATGAATAATGCCCGTCTGCATGTCGGCTTGCAGGGTGTGGGGGTGGCGGAGGCCGCCACGCAACACGCGCTGACCTACGCACAAGAACGCAAACAGGGCCGCAAGCC
>JAQWZC010000053.1 GCA_029253645.1 Alphaproteobacteria bacterium
GCGGGCGTTTTAGATTTAAAATTCCTCTTTGAACGGGCGCAGGTCAAGCTCCTGCGTCCACGCCGAGCGATGCTGTTCATGCATCATGAAAAACGCATCGGCGATGGCGCTGATTTCCAACGCGCCATCCTCGCCTTTGCTGTCGAGATACGCGCCGAAATTTTGCCGCACCTTATCGCCATTAATCGCGCCATCAATCACCACATGGCCGACATGAATGCCTTGCGGATTAAACTCGCGCGCCAAAGATTGCACCATCATACGCAGCGCTCCTTTGCCCGCCGCGAAGGCGGCAAAATTGGCTTTGCCCCGCAATGAGCCGCTGGCACCGGTAAACAGAAAACTCTGGCGCGGCGCGCTATCGGTCTGTTTCAGCATGAGCGGCACAATGGCTAGCGACACCAAAAAGCCGCCAAAGCAAATCACCCGCCACATATCCTCAAACACCTCAGCCGTGACATCGAGAAATTTTTCAGGGCGATTATTACCGGCATTATAAATCGCCAATTCCAGCGGGCGGCCATCGGCTTCGATTGCGGCGATGGCTTTATTCACCGCCGCCTCATCCGTGACATCAGCCAGTAGGGGCGTGGCGCTGCCTCCGGCTTTTATAATATCGGCGGCTACGGCCTCAATCTTTTCGGCTGTGCGGCCATTGACGAAAACATGCATACCGCGCCGGGCGGCGCGATGGCATAATTCTGCGCCCAATCCTTGTCGCGGGCCGACCCCGAATATCACCGCATTGGTTTTTGTGTCGCTCATGGCGTTCTCCTTAGTGGGCAATGCTTGCCGCCTTTCAATCTTGTGTTATGTTGCCGCCAGATTGGCAGGCTTGCAATAGCTTGCGCGAATAGGAGTGAATTATGTTTCGGGGTGCTTTTACGGCTCTCATTACACCATTTAAAAACGGCGCGCTGGATGAGGCGGCGCTGCAATCTCTGGTGGATTGGCAAATTACCGAAGGTATTCATGGTCTTGTGCCCGTCGGCACAACCGGCGAGTCACCGACGTTGAGCCATGCCGAGCATGAACGCGCCGTTGAGGTGGTCATCGAAGCCACCGATAAGCGCGTGCCGATTATTGCGGGTGCAGGCTCTAACGCCACGGCGGAGGCCATTGCCTTTACGCAGCATGCCGAGAAAGCCGGTGCCGATGCGGTGCTGCATGTCACGCCCTATTACAACAAGCCGACGCAAGAGGGGCTGGTCGCGCATTTTGAGGCGATTGCCGAAAACACCGCGCTGCCGATTATTCTCTACAATATTCCGGGCCGCTCGATTGTCGATATGGCGCCGGACACAATGGGCCGCTTGGCCGACATTAAAAATATTGTAGGCGTTAAAGATGCCACGGCCGATATGGCGCGCATCGCGCAGCAGGCGCAAACATGCGGCGCAGATTTTATTCAGCTTTCGGGTGAGGATGCCAGCGCGGTCGCATTTAACCGCCAAGGCGGCTCCGGCGTGATTTCGGTTTGCGCCAATATCGCGCCGGCCAAATGCGCCGCCATGCAGCAAGCGACATTGGATGGCGATTGGGACAAAGCCGAGGCGATTTTGGCCGAATTATTGCCTCTTATGGATGCGCTGTTTTGCGAAACCAGCCCCTCTCCGGCCAAATATGCGATGGCGCGTATGGGCAAATGCGGCGAAGAAATTCGCCTGCCGCTTTTGCCTGCCAGCGAGATGGCGCGCGGGCGCATTGACGCCGCGCTTGATGAGTTGGGTCTCTAATCATGTCTGCCAAAAGTGGTGGCCGTAAAAAATCCGAGGGCGGAGACGGCACCATTACCGAAAACCGCCGCGCCCGTCGCGATTTTGAGGTCACTGAAACCTTTGAAGCCGGTCTTGTGCTGCAAGGCACGGAGGTCAAATCCCTGCGCCTCGGCAAAGCCAATTTGGCGCATAGCTTCGCCACAGTGCGCGATGGCGAAGGCTTTCTGATGAATGCCGACATCCCCGAATATGTCGCCGGTAACCGCCATAATCACAAAGCCACGCAGCCGCGCAAGCTGCTGTTGCACAGGCGCGAGCTGAACAAGCTGATGGCGGCGGTGCAGCGCGACGGCATGACGATTGTGCCGCTCAAACTCTATTTTAATGAGCATGGCCGCGCCAAATTATTGCTCGGCCTCGCGCGCGGACGCAAAAAAGGCGATAAGCGCGACGTCGAGAAAAAACGTGACTGGCAGAGACAAAAGGCGCGCTTACTTAAGTAAACGCTCCCGCACCCCCGCAAAGACATTTTCAAACATCTCGGTTGTCAGGCGGCCGGTATTGGTATTGTAGCGCGAGCAGTGATAACTCGACATCAGCGTGAAATCGGGCAGGGCATAAGACACGCCGTGGCCGAAGGGTGCATCTTTAAGCTTTGTAGCGGTGGCGCGCAACACGCTGTCATGCGAGATTTTGCCAAGCGATAAAACCAGCTTTAAATTCGGCAGGCTGGCCAGCCGCGCCTGCAAAAACGGGCGGCAATTATTGATCTCCGCGCCGACCGGTTTGTTTTGCGGCGGCACACAGCGCACCGCATTGGTAATCATGCAGTTTTTCAGCCGCAGCCCGTCGTCAATATGTCCAATCATATGAGTTCTGTCGTAAACGCCTTCAGAAAAGCCGAATTTGGCTAAAGTGGCATAAAGCAAATCGCCCGCCCAATCGCCGGTAAACGGGCGGCCCGTGCGATTGGCTCCGGTCACGCCGGGCGCGAGGCCGACAATCAGCAATTCGGCTTGCGGGTCGCCAAAACACGGCACGGGCGCGTTAAACCAATCCCGCTCGGCGGCGCGATTGGTGTTGCGATAGGCGGCGAGGCGCGGGCAAATCTGGCAGTCATGCGGCGGGTTCTCATTCATGGCGACAGCATACGCCGATTGCGCTTGTCGACAACCCTGCTTTGGCTTATGCCCTATATCAAAGAAGAGGCGGCATGATTTATCTCGCGCTTGGCAGCAATTTATCCGGCAATTATGCCGACTCGCAGCAGCTTATCGCGGCGGCGATTGACCATTTGCCGCTCTGTGGGGCGCATGTGGTGGCGTGCGCGCCGCTTTATCGTTCGGCGGCGGTCGGCCCGAAAATAAACGGGCAGGGGCAGGGCGATTACATCAATACGGTGGTGGCGGTGCGGGGCGTTGTGCCTGCCGTGGCGCTGTTGCAGCGACTGCACGCGCTGGAGGCGGCCTTTGGGCGCGAGCGGCGGGTGCCGTGGGGGCCGCGCACGCTGGATATTGATATTGTCAGCTATCATGATGAAATTCACGCGCATGGGGCGCAAATTCCGCATCCGCGACTGGCGGCGCGGGCCTTTGTGCTGTATCCGCTGCGCGATATTGCGCCCGGTTGGCGTCACCCGCTCAGCGGCAGGCTTATCGATACGCTCATTCAAGCTCTGCCCACCCGCGACAGGCTGAACTTAATTCACTTGAATAAATGACTTTTTCCTTGCGATAATGCGTCATGCAGCCTAAATAAAACGCATATCAGAAATGAATGGAGAGCCGCATGGCCCGTGTGACCGTAGAAGATTGCGTCGATAAGGTAACTAATCGCTTTGAACTGGTGCTGATTGCATCGCATCGGGCGCGCGGCATGTCGGCCGGTGCTGAATTGCTGGTTGAGCGCGATAATGACAAAAACCCCGTCGTTGCGCTGCGCGAGATTGCCGATAAGAAGCTGGTGCCCGCCGATGTGCGCGAGGATTTGGTCGGCTCTTTGCAGAAACAAGTCGATGTGGATGAGCCGGAAGAAGAAATGCTGATGACGCCGCTGGCCGCACCGCGTGCTGATGGCGCAGAAGCCGCAGCCGCTGATGAGCTGGTTGAAATGAGCGAAGATGATATTCTGGCTGCGCTGCAATCATTGGAAAACGCCGGACCGAAAGACCGGGGTGATGGTCGCGACGACTAAGCAACCATATTCCATGCAACCCTGCGCGCGGGGGGCTTAACGCCATGATGCGCCAATATGAACTTGTTGACCGTGTGGTCTCCTATGACCCCGTCGCGAATGAGGATTTGCTCAATCGCGCTTATGTTTATGCCACGCAAAAACATGGCGACCAGAAGCGCGCCTCGGGTGATCCGTATTATTCGCATCCGGTTGAGGTGGCGGGCATTTTAACCGATTTGCATCTCGACACGGCCAGCATCGCCACCGCGCTATTGCACGATACGATTGAAGACACAGACGCGACTTTTGGCGAGATTGAGAAAATCTTCGGCAGGGAAATCGCCGATATGGTGAACGGCGTGACCAAAATGTCATTGCTGGAATTATCATCCGCCGATGCGGCGCAGGCCGAGAACTTTCGCAAGCTGCTTTTGGCGACCGCCAGCGATGTTCGTATTTTATTGGTCAAGCTGGCCGACAGGCTGCACAATATGCGGACATTGCATTTTATTTCTGCCGAGAAAAAGCGCCAACGCATCGCGCAAGAGACGCTGGATATTTATGCGCCTCTGGCCGGGCGTATCGGCATGCAAAACTTCCGCGAAGAGCTGGAAGACCTCGCCTTTGCCGAGGTGAATATTGAGGGCCGCGATTTGATTGTCGAGCGGCTCAGCGAGTTGAAACAAGATAGCGGCGATATGCTCGACGCCATTGCCTATGAGTTTTCGGCGCTCTTGGGCGAGAACGGCATTAAGGCGCATGTGCATGGGCGGCAAAAGCGTCCGTTTTCCATCTGGCGCAAAATGCAGAATAAATCGATTTCGCTGGAGCAGCTTTCAGATGTGTTCGGCTATCGCGTTGTGGTGGCCGATGAGGCCGCCTGCTATCAGGCTTTGGGCGTGTTGCATCGCAATTTCAGCTATGTGCCCGGGCGCTATAAGGATTACATCTCAACGCCCAAGCTGAACGGCTATCAGTCGTTGCACACGACGATTATCGGCCCCAATCAGCAGCGCGTTGAAGTGCAAATCCGCACCGAGCAAATGCACGAGATTGCCGAGAAGGGCGTCGCCGCGCATTGGGCCTATAAGGACAAGCAGGAAGACTATCCCGATATTGACAAAATTGAGCCGTTTAACTGGCTGCAAGACATGGTCGCCCAGTTGAAAAATGGCGGCACGGCGGAAGAGTTTTTGGAAAATACCAAGCTCGAGCTTTTTAATGATCAAGTCTTTTGCTTCACCCCGAAAGGGCGCTTAATTGCCATGCCACGCGGCGCGACGGCGCTGGATTTTGCCTATGCCGTGCATACGGAGATTGGCAATAGCTGTATCGGCGTGCGAATTAACGGGCTGAAATTGCCGTTCCGCACCATGCTGAAAAACGGCGATGAGATTGAAATCATTCGCGGCGAAGACCAATTGCCGAGCGAAAGCTGGCTCAATCATGTGCAGACCGGCAAGGCGCGCGCCGCCATTCGCCATGCGCTGCGCGAGCATGAAGCCGCAGATTTTATTTCACTCGGTCGGCAAATGACGGATAATTTATTCGCCGCCGAAGGGGTGGAGAGCGACGAGAATGTGCTGGATAGGGCGCTGGGCGTTTTGTCTTATGACAGCCTCGATGATTTGCTGGAGGCCGTGGGGCGCGGCGCATTATCGGCGGCTGATGTGCTGATGGCCAGCCTGCCGAAAAAGGGCCGCCGCAAGCGTGACCGGTTTGCCGGTGCCATGCGCAGTCTTATCGGGCGTCCCGCCAAGCTTGCCGACAGCGCCCAAATGCTGCCGCTCAATGGCGCTTTTTACGGCACAGTGGTGAAGTTGGCTGAGGGCTTTTTCCCGCTGCCCGGTGATGAGATTGTCGGCATTGTGACGCCCGGACAGGGCGTGGTGGTGTATCCGGCCAATGCGCGCGAGCTTGCCGCCTTTGAGGATAGCCGCGAGCGTTGGGTGCCGATGCAATGGGGCGAGGACAGCAATCAGCTTTTCGCCAGCCGTGTTCATTTGACGGCGGTCAACCGCACCGGCTCGTTGAGTGTTATTACGCAAACCATTGCAGATTTTGATGCGAATATTACGAATCTCTCCATGATTCACCTGAATGAAGATTTTTGCGATTTAACGGTGGATGTGGAAGTGCGCGATAAGGAACATATGGAACAATTGGTCAGCGCGCTGCAAGGCAGCCGCATTATCAGTGAAGCCAAACGCGTTATCTTTGGTGGCTCTGAGGAAAATTAAAATGAATTCTGACCAAGTGCTCGACGAATTTCGTGACGCTGAAGCCCTGCTTGAGGGGCATTTTATCTTGTCATCCGGCTTGCATAGCCGCACTTATTTGCAATGCGCCCGCGTGTTGATGGACACTAAGCGCGCGGCGCGTCTGGCCGAGGCATTGGCCGCGAAAATTAAGGCCACGGCAGAAGGCCCGATTGAGGCGGTGGTAGCACCTGCCATGGGCGGCTTGATTATCGGCCATGAAGTGGCGCGCGCGCTGGGCGTCGACTCGATGTTTTTGGAGCGGGTCGATGGCGAGTTCACCTTGCGCCGCGGCTTTCATTTGGGTGACAAACCCAATGTGGTGATGATTGAGGATATTGTGACCACCGGCTTGTCATCGCGTGAAGCCATTGCAGCGATTGGCGCGCATGGCGGCCATGTTGTCGGCGCGGGCTGCTTGATTGACCGCTCGGGCGGCACGGCAGATATTGGCGTCAACCTATCCAGTCTGGCCGCCATTACGGTGGAAACATTTAGTGCTGATGACGTGCCTGAAGATTTATCTGACATTCCGGCCGTGAAGCCGGGAAGTCGCGGCCTGAAATAGGTCGGGCATGTTTAAAAGGCGCATCCCCCAGACGCTTGCCCAGCGCGTTCGCCAGTTTTTATGGCCGCGCGAGGGCTGGTGGCGGGCCACCAAATATCTGTGGCAGCGCACCATTCGCCTTTCGGGCACGCCACATTCTATCGCGCTGGGCTTGGCCATTGGAGCATTTGCCTCGGCCAATCCGATATTGGGCACGCATATTTTATGGTGTGCGGTGATTATTTATTTTGTCGGCGGCAATTTCATTGCGGCGGTTTTGGGCACTTGGGTCGGCAATCCGGCCAGCTTTCCCTTTATCTGGCTGGCGACTTTAGGCACGGGCAATTTCCTGCTCGGGCGCACGGATGATGGGCGCGAGCTGCCCGAATTGTCTTTCTCGCTGATTATTGATGCGCCGATGAGTGTGCTGCTGCCGGTTATCGGGCCGATGATGATTGGCTGGGTGCCAGTCGGTTTGGTGCTGGCCATTGCGGTTTATTATCCAAGCCTGTGGTCTATCGAAGCCTATCAAAAGCAACGCCATGACCGCATGGAGAGAAAACGCAGCGCGGCGGCGAAAAAGGGTGCTAAGGAAAGCTAATGTCTGAACATCAACCATTAAGACTGGGCGTTAATATCGACCATGTGGCCACCATTCGGAATGCGCG
>JAQWZC010000065.1 GCA_029253645.1 Alphaproteobacteria bacterium
TGAAGACCAAAAACAACATCTCGAATTGGCCCGCGATATTGCACAAAAATTCAATCATGATTTTAACGCTGAGGGTTTTTTCCCGCAGCCCGAACCGCTGATACAAGGTCCGGCGACGCGGGTGATGAGCCTGCGCGATGGCAGTAAGAAAATGTCGAAATCCGACCCGTCGGATTTATCGCGCATCACCATGCTCGATAGCGCCGATGAGATTGCCAAGAAAATTCGCAAAGCCAAAACCGACCCTGACGCGCTGCCCGATAATGAAGCGGCGCTGGACGGGCGACCCGAAGCGGCCAATTTATTGGGCATTTATGCGGCTCTGGCCGAGCAGACGCTGGGTGATGCGGTCGGGCAATTTGCCGGTCAGCAATTTTCAGCCCTTAAAGAAGCCTTGGCCGAACTGGCCATTGCCAAAATCGGCCCGATAGGCGATGAGATGCGCCGCCTCAAAGCCGACCCGGGCGCGGTGGATGCAATTTTGGCCGAGGGTGCCGAGCGCGCCCGCGCTTTGGCCGAACCGGTGATGGCAGATGTGCGCAAGCTGGTCGGCTTTTTGGGCAGTTAAGCGCATTTATTTTTCTTGTTTCCCTGCGCCCGCGCTGGCAGCATGCGGGGCATGGATATAACCCAACATTTACAACGCAAGTTTCTTATCGTTGTTGACGGCACGCCGGAAAGCCATGCGGCTTTGCGCTTTGCGGCGCGGCGCGCCCATGGCACGGGCGGCAGCGTGGCCTTGCTTTTGGTGATTGAACCGGAAAGCCATGACCATTGGCTGGGCGTCTCGACCTTGATGAAGGAAGAAGCCGAAATGGAAGCGGAGCGCATTCTCACCGAATCTGCCGCTTTGGTTGAAATGCTGGGCGGTGAAAAGCCGAAAACCCATATTCGCCATGGCCAATTGGCCGAGGAAATTGTTCGTCTGATTGATGAAGACCGCGCCATCTCGACCCTTGTATTGGCCGCGGCGGTGGGCGGTGCAGGCCCCGGCCCCTTGGTTTCGGAAATCGGCGCGGGTAAATCATCCGTACATATTCCGGTGACGATTGTGCCCGGCGATTTATCCGATGATGAGATTGACGCTCTTACTTAGCCTTGATGCAGCGCGCTGATAAACGCGTCCAGCAAGGCACTGGCTTGCGATGTATCGCCTGATTTATTTGGCGATGTCTTAAGCCGTGCCGCGCAAACCGAAAAGCGCAACGGGCCGGGAAAAGCAAAGCTCTCAAGCGCGTCTTGCGCATCCAATTGCGCCGCGCTGCGCTGCGGCACCAAGGTCAGCACATCGCTTTGGCGCACCATATCGAGACAGGCGGTTTGGCTCAGCAAGCGATATTTGGGAAAATCATGCGCCGCCAAATCAGCCTCCAAATTATCGGGCAGGGTTTGCGCGAAGAACATATCAAATCCGGCAATCGCCCAATCATGGGGAATAATATCGGCCAAGCTGCGCGGCCCCGCCAAGACCTCATGGCCGCGCCGACAGATCACCGCATAGGGTTCATCAATAATCGGCGTCACCTCCAGCCGGTCGCCATAGGGCAAGGCTTTTAGCGTATTGGCGTGAATGAGCATTAAATCGGCGCGCCGCTCAATAATATCCTCCAACGCCTCTAAAGGCGGCTTGGTCTCGGCGCTGATGCGGCTATCGGCATATTGTTTGCGCAAGGCCAAAAGCGCCGGATGCACCAACGTGTCCAGCACAACCGGCCCGCACATCAGCCGAATATGGCGTTGTTCGCGCATGGCGGTTTGGCGCAAAGCCTCGGCTTCGGCCAAAAAAAGCGGCACTTTTTCATAGAGACGATGGCCCGCCGCTGTCGGGCTGACGCGCCGTGTGGTGCGGTGGAAAAGCTGCACATCCCATTTATGCTCCAGCGTCTTAATGCTTTTGGTCAGCGCGGCATGGGTCAAATGCATTTCATCGGCGGCTTGCGAAAAGCTGCGCAGACGATACACCGCCTCAAAATATTGGATTTGCCGAATATCAAACATTATTAACTATAACTACATAAAACAGTCGAATTATTCAATTAAACTTTATTGTCAGGCGGCTTATGCTCTTTTGAACAGGGAGCGTCTTATGCAGATTGAAGGGCTGATTGCCGTCAAAGTCACATTGACCGCCATTCCGGTATTTTTTCTCGCCATTGCCATTGAGCTTTTGGCGGTGCGGTTTTTTGCCCAGCGCGGCAGTTTGAACGCCAAGGATGATGGCGTCAGTATTTTCATGGGGCTGTTTTCGGTCATCACCAATGGGGCGGCGGCGTTTTTAACCGTCGGCATGCTGTATTGGGCGCAAAATTATCAACTCACGGTTTTACCGCTCACCGTCACCACTCTGGTGGCGTGTTTTGTGTTGGATGATTTGCGTTATTATCTGCATCACCGCATTGCCCATCGCTGTCGCTGGCCCTGGGCGATGCATATTATTCATCATTCCAGCCGCCGTTTTTCAATGGCCGTGGCGCTGCGCCAGGGTTGGACCAAGCATTTCACCGGCACGACGTTTCTTAAATTGCCTCTGGTCTTGGTCGGTTTTGACCCGCTTATGGTGATTTTCTGCGGCGCGCTCAATGCGGTTTATCAATTTTTTCTGCATACTGAAACCGTCGATAAAATGCCGCGTTGGTTTGAGGCGGTGTTTAACACGCCGTCGCATCACCGCGTGCATCACGGCAATAATCCGCAATATCTCGATGCCAATTATGCCGGCACGTTGATTATTTGGGACAAGCTGTTTGGCACTTTCGTCGCTGAGGATGCCGCCGACCGACCCAATTATGGATTGGTGAAGGATTTCGAACATTATAATCCGTTCCGCATTTTCATTCATGAATATTGGGGCATTGCAAAGGATGTGGTGCGCCCGGGCCTCAGCCCGGTGCAGCGTCTGCTCTATATCATCGCCCCGCCCGGATGGAGCCATGACGGCTCGCGCCTGACCTCGCGCGATATTAAACGCGCCGCCGGTGTGTTGGATGACACGCCGCGCACACTGGCTGAATAAGCTGTTATCATAAGCTCATATAAGAGGGATATATGACGCATTTTGCCCTGTCTGAATTATTGATTGTCGTGGTCGGCCTGTGGGCGGCGCGCCGCCTTTATGGCGCACAACGCAGTGCCGCCGCTTTGGCGCTGGTCTTATTCTCTGCCGCTGCCGCTTTGGGGGTTATCCGTTTCGGCTTTGACCGCGATGGCACATTGATTGCCGTCATGGCTGATATGCATCGCTTCGCCGGCACAATGGGCGGTACGGCCGCCATGATGGCTTTGGTTTATGACATGTTGCATCGCCGCGCCCAAAGCACCGCATGGCAGGGGCGTTATATGGTGGCCTGCGCGGCCGCTTTGGCTTTGGCGTTGGCCTTTCCCAAACTTTCCGTGCCGCTATTTGTGTGGTGGTCGGTCGGCTTTATCGTGCTGGTCGCGCTAACCGCCGATCAGCTGGGTCGCCCCGCCGGTATGGCAATGGCGATGGCCGGTCTGATGCTGTTTAATGTGGTGGTGTTTCGCCAAGCATCATGGCTCAGCGTCGCCATGGCGTGGCATATTTTCCATATATTGGTGGCGGTTTGGGCGTTTGGGTTGGCGCATTTATTGGCTGCGCCGCATACCCCGCAAGCCAATAAGGCCGCTTAAAGCCGCGCGCTGAGACGGCCCCCTCGTTTTTTATCGCCAGATTGCCTATATAAAGGCTACACTCTGACCCATGCGAGGTCATGACGCGATATGCTGCGATATGGCGAGACATGACAAGACATGACAAAAACCGAGGAAGACGCTGATGTTTATCCAAACCGAAGACACACCCAATCCGGCCAGTCTGAAATTTTTGCCGGGCCGCGAGGTTACGGGCAGCGCCCCGCCGGTTGATTTTCCCAATCAGGATGCGGCTGAAGCCTCGCCTCTGGCGGCGGCTTTATTCGCCATTGAGGGCGTGAGTTCGGTCTTTTTCGGGGCGGATTATATTGTCGTGTCCAAAGCCGACGCGCTGGAATGGCAAGTGGTGAAACCGGCTATTTTGACCGCCATTATGGAACATTTCATTGCCGAGCGTCCGCTCATGGCGGCGGGCTTTACCGGCGGTCCTGCGGATGAAGCGCAGATTGCCGAAGAGGATACGGAAGTGGTGGCGATGATTAAACAAATTCTCGACACGCGCGTGCGTCCGGCTGTGGCGCAAGATGGCGGCGATATTGTTTTTCACGGCTTTGAAGACGGCATTGTGTCTTTGCATATGCGCGGTGCTTGCGCCGGTTGCCCGTCCGCCACGGCGACACTGAAACAAGGTGTTGAAAATCTGCTGAAACATTATGTGCCGTCGGTCAGCGAAGTGCGCGCCGTCATTTAAAGGAAACCCCATGCCCGACCAAAAGGCGCTTGGCCTTTAACAATGCCCGCAAAATCATCTAAAGCCGCGCCGCTTATTCTCGCCTGTGACACAACCCAAGGTGCCTGTTCGGCTGCCTTGTGGCGCGATGGGGTTTTGGCCGCACAGCTTGCGCCCATGGCCAAGGGCCATGCCGAAGCCCTCATGCCGATGATTGACATTTTATTTCAAGAAAGCGGCGTGGCGATAAGTGCCCTCGACCGGCTTGCCGTGACGCATGGGCCGGGCAGTTTTACCGGTGTGCGGGTTGGGCTGTCGGCTATGCGCGGTTTGGCTTTGGCGCTCGCCCGACCGCTTAAAACCTATGGCACATTAGATGTCATGGCGCGCACTTGTGTGTGCGACACGCCGCTTATGATTGCCGTTGATGCCCGACGCGACACATTTTATTGCCAAGCCTTTATGGCCAATGGCGCGGCTTATACCCAGCCGCAAGCCCTCACCGGCGCGCAAGCCGTCGCCTTGGCGGCAGAATTAAGCGCCGCACAGGAAGCAGAGCATGGCCCGCAAATTGCGCTATGCGGCACGGGCGGCGCGATTTTGGGTGATGCCTCACCGCTGTTTTCGCCCCTCACGGCCGCGTCCTATCCCGATGCCGTCACGCTGGCTGAAATGGCCGCGCAAGATGCGGCTTGGGATGATTTGCCCCCCGCCGAGCCGCTTTATTTGCGCCCCCCCGATGCGACCCTGCCGGATGCGCGCAAACGCATTCAATGGCAGTCTTGAGTTAAATGGATATTGGGGCCATCACCCAGGCGCCGGTTTTGGCGCAATTGCACGGCCAAGCCTTTGCGATGCGGGCGGAACGCGCTTGGTCACGGCAAGAATTTGAGGCTTTATTGGCGCAAAAAAACATCCATGCATTTGCCCCTGTTTTAAAGCCGGACGGGTTTATTCTGCTGCAAAGCCTGCCCGATGGGGCGGAAATTCTGACCCTTGCCGTGCAGCCTGCGGCGCGCCGCCAAGGGCTGGCGCGGGCTTTATTGGCGCATGCATTTGATGCGCTTGGCGCGCCCAAATTATGGCTGGAAGTGGCGCAGGATAATGCCCCGGCGCGCGCGCTTTATGCGGCCAATGGGTTTCGCATCACCGGACGGCGCAGCAAATATTACAAAAGGGCTGGAAATTTGGCCGTTGATGCGCTTTTAATGGAACGAGACATACAAGAAGGCAAGAGCGATGAACACTAAGGAATCCGATATTGAAACATTGGCGGCGAAAGCCGGTATGCGCATGACCGACCAAAGACGCGTGATTGCCCGCGTCTTGAGCGAAGCGCAAGACCATCCCGATGTTGAGGAAGTATATAAGCGCGCCGTTGCCGAGGATGAGGCAATTTCCATCGCCACGGTTTATCGCACAGTGCGGCTATTTGAAGAGGCCGGTATTTTAACCCGCCATGATTTCGGCGATGGCCGCGCCCGTTATGAACCCGCGCCCGATGACCATCACGATCATTTGATTGATATTCAATCGGGCAAAGTCATTGAATTTACCAATGATGAGATTGAACGTCTGCAACATGAGGTGGCTGAGAAGCTGGGCTTTAAGCTGGTTGACCATCGCCTTGAGCTTTACGCCGTGCCGCTTGATGCGGAAGATAAATCATAAGCCGCAATGGCGGTTATGCGTTTCGTGCTGCGCTTGGGCGGGTTTTTTGCTGCGCTGATTATTCTGCTGCCGCCGCATCTCATTTTATATTCTGTGCAGTCATTGCGCCATTATGTGCCGCTTTTGTTTTTCCGTTTTATGATTTGGCTGTTGGGGGTGCGCATTCAGGCCACCGGCCCGCTGCCGCCGCGCGGCACGTTAATGGTTTCCAATCATGTGTCATGGTTTGATGTCATTATTATCGGCGCTTTGATGCCGCTCTCTTTTATTGCCAAAAGCGAGGTTAAATCCTGGCCGCTTTTCGGGCATTTGGCGCGTCTGCATCACAGTGTTTTTGTCAATCGCCGCATCGGGCGGCATACATTGACCGAGCGCGCGCAATTGGCCGCGCGCCTGCGCCGTGGTGACCGCATTGTGTTATTTGCCGAGGGCACATCGGGCTATGGTCTGCGCGTCTTGCCGTTTAAATCGAGCTTATTATCGGCTCTTGAATATGGGCGCGATAGCGATAAGCCTTTGAAAGGACGCGGCAAGCAGCCGCCAGAGATGCGCTTGCAAGCCATGAGCTTGGCCTATATGCGGGTGCATAATATCGCCCTGGGCCGCCGCCAGCGCATGGCCTATGCGTGGGTCGGCGATATGGCTCTCTTGCCGCATTTCTTTTTCATGCTGGCCGGGCCGCCGCTGACAGTGGAGATTATTTTTCATCCGCCGCTTGAGGACCCGACCCGCCTCACCCGCAAAGCAATGGCGCATATGCTGCATTATCAGGTCAGTCAGGGCCTTGACGCGCTGGCGCATGGCGCGCCGCATCCGGTCGCGCCCCTTGAAATGACCGGTCAAAAAAGCTAAGGCCAAGCCATGAGCATTAATGACCAGCACAGCAAGGCGGCCACGGGCGGGAATGAGAAAACCTGTTTCATCAAAACCTATGGCTGTCAGATGAATGTCTATGACAGCCAGCGCATGGAAGAGGCTTTGGCGGCGGCCGGCTATCGTCCGGTGGCGGCGGCTGAAAATGCCGATATGGTGATTTTGAACACCTGCCATATTCGCGAAAAAGCGGCGGAAAAAGTCTATTCGGAATTGGGCCGTTTAAAGCCGCTGAAACAGCAAAATAAAAATATGGTTATTGGCGTTGCCGGTTGTGTGGCGCAGGCTGAGGGCGCGGAAATTATCGCCCGTGCGCCGGTGGTTGATATGGTGTTTGGCCCACAAACTTTTCAGCAATTGCCCGCCATGCTCGATGAAATTGATGATACACGCGCGCGCGGCGATAAGCCCAAATTAGTGCGCACGGATTTTCCGGCAACCGAAAAATTTGCTGCGCTGAAGGCCGTGGCGCGCAAACCGGTGACCCGCAGCCCGTCAGCCTTTGTGACCGTGCAAGAGGGTTGCGATAAGTTTTGCACATTTTGCGTCGTCCCCTATACGCGCGGCGAAGAAGTGTCGCGCGCCAGTGGCGATATTATTGCCGAGGCGCGCGCCTTGGTGGCTGAGGGGGTGAGTGAAATCACGCTTTTGGGTCAAAATGTCAATGCGTGGGAATTTGAGGGCGTACGGCTGGACGGGCTGTTGGCGCAGCTGGGTGAGATTGAGGGACTGGCGCGTTTGCGTTTCACCACCAGCCATCCGCGCGATATGGATGCGGCACTGATTGCGGCGCATGGCGAGAATGACAAGCTGATGCCCTATTTGCATTTGCCGGTGCAATCCGGGTCTGACGCGATTTTAAAGGCGATGAACCGCAAGCATAGTGCGGCGGATTATATTGAGCTGACCAAAAAATTCCGCGGAGCACGGCCTGATTTGGCGCTGTCCTCTGATTTTATTGTCGGCTTTCCGGGCGAGACTGAAGCAGATTTTGAGGCGACGCTGGCTTTGGTGGAAGAGGTGACCTATGCGCAAGCCTTCTCCTTTAAATATAGCCCGCGCCCGGGCACACCGGCGGCAGATGCTGAGGCGCAGATTGACGAAGCGGTGAAAGCGGCGCGTTTGGCGCGCTTGCAAGCCCTGCTCAATGCCCAGCAGCTTGCTTTTAATCATGCCCAAAAGGGGCGTGTTCTGCCAGTCTTATTTGATAAGCCGTCCAAAAACGGCGACCAGATGAGTGGCCGCAGCCCCTATTTACAACCCGTTCATGTGCCGTTTTCGGCGCTTGGCTTGGATGATGCCACGGATGCCGCCAATGCTTTGCGCGGGCGCATTTTACCGGTTGAAATCACCGGCACGCATGCCAATTCGCTGAGCGGCATTGTGGCGGTCTGATTGTTGAGTGCCGCATGGAACTCTTTCACCGGCCATTTGTAGGGCTTGCCAAGCCGGTCATTTGCCCCGATACTCTTTAACAATGATAGATTTAATCATGGTCCAAAAAACGGGAGCGCGCGCTTGAGCGGTTCTGACAAAAATAACGGTGGCACGATTGACGCGCCGCTGGTTCTTGAATTCGACAATAACCGACTTCTGCCCGAGCTATATGGCGAGCATGGCAAGCATTTGTCGCGCATTGAGCAAACGCTGGATGTCTCTTTGGCCAATCGGGGCAATCAGGTTTATGTCTCGGGTCCGGCTGAAAATTGCGCCCGCGCCGAACAGGTTTTGGGTGCGCTTTATGATCATTTGGAACGCGGCGCGGAAGTCACGGGCGGCGATGTTGACGGGGCTTTGCGCCTCAGCCTCGGCTTGCGCATGAGTGATGCCGACACAGATGAAAACGCAGATGAGCGTGGCGCCAAAGCCGGTGAAAAAAGCAATCGAAAAAATAACGGCAAAAATAACGTCAAGAGTAATGGCAAAAGCAATGGAAAAGGCACAAGCGGCAAAAAACTCTATGGCGGGGTCGCGCTGCGCACCCAACGCCGCGAGGTGTTGCCCCGCTCGGCCACGCAAGCCGATTATATAAAGGCGCTTTTGGAAAATGAATTGGTTGTCGGGCTTGGCCCGGCCGGCACGGGTAAAACCTATTTGGCCGTCGCGGCGGCCGCAACCATGCTGGTTGAAGGCAAGGTTGACCGCATTATTTTATCGCGTCCGGCGGTTGAGGCGGGCGAGAATTTGGGCTTTCTGCCCGGCGATATGCGCGACAAGGTTGACCCTTATTTGCGCCCACTTTACGACGCGCTTTACGACATGTTGCCCGGCCCGCAAGTGACGCGCTCGCTGGAAAGCGGCGAGATTGAAATCGCGCCGCTGGCCTTTATGCGCGGGCGCACTTTGTCCAATAGTTTTGTCATTCTCGATGAAAGCCAAAATGCGACACCGATGCAGATGAAAATGTTTTTGACCCGCATGGGTGAAAATTCGCGCATGGTCATTACCGGTGACCCGAGCCAGATTGACTTGCCCTTTGGGGCGAAATCCGGCCTGAAGGATGCGATGGAAATTCTGCCGAAAGTGCGCGGCGTGGATATTATTCGCTTCGGCGAAGAGGATGTGGTGCGTCATGATATGGTGACGCGTATTGTCAAAGCCTATAATCGTCGAGACGCCACTTTGCCTGCCGGTAGCCGCGATGGTGACCGCAATGGCGCGCGCAAAAGACGGTCTTCTGCGGAAGAAAAACCTGCTGAAAAACAACAAGAGACGTCCAATGACTAATATTGTTTCTGTCCCCGATCCGGAGCCTGACAGTCCCGACGCATGTGTCGGCCGCCTGACCCTTGATATTGATGTGCGCGCGCCCATTTGGGGCGATGCGGCGGCCATGCTGGAAGCGCAAGCGCAATTTGTGTGGGCGCATTTGGCCATGCCGGAAGCCGAGGTCTCTCTGGTCTTGGCGGCGGGGGATTTTCTCGCCGACCTGAACGCGCAATATCGTGACACGCAAGGCCCGACCAATGTGCTGTCTTTTCCGGCGCAAGATTTCGCCTCAATTGCCACGCCGCAAAATCTCGCCGCCCTGTCCATGCCGCGCCTGATGGGCGATATTGTGCTGGCGCATGATGTGCTGATGGCTGAGGCGGCGGCGCAAGGCAAACAGCCCGCCCATCATATGCGCCATTTGCTGACTCATGGGCTGCTACATCTTTTGGGCCATGACCATATGACGCCAAGCGAAGCGGCGCAGATGGAGGCATTGGAAGTGGATATTCTGGCGGCGCAAGGCCTGCCCGACCCTTATCAGGGGGCGGCCTCATGAGTGCGAGCAAACCCAATCAAGGCAATGGCGGCTTCTGGCAGGGGCTGATGCGATTTTTTGGCGGGCAAGAAGCCAATTTGCGCGAGAGCCTTGAGGATGTGTTGGAGGAAGCCGGTGGCGCAGAGGATGATTTTTCTGATGAAGAACGCCATATGCTCAAAAACCTATTGGGCTTTCGCGATGTCACGCTGAGCGATGTGATGGTGCCGCGCGCCGAGATTGACGCGCTGGAAATTGACACGGACCCGCCGGTTCTTTTGCAACGTTTTGCCGAATGCGGTCATTCGCGCATGCCGATTTATCGCGAGACACTGGACCAGCCTTTGGGCATGTTGCATGTCAAAGACCTGCTATCGGTTATTGATAAGGAAAGCGGTTTGGCCGCGCTTGACCTGACAACGCTTATTCGCCCGCTTCTTTTTGTGCCGCCCTCCATGTCGGCGATGGATTTGCTGCTGAAAATGCAAACCACGCGCAGCCATATGGCTCTGGTGATTGATGAATATGGCGGCACAGACGGCTTGGTGACGATTGAAGATTTGATTGAGGAAATTGTCGGCGAGATTGAAGACGAGCATGATGAGGAAGAAGTGCTGTTGCGCCCGCATCCTGAAAAGGGCGACGGCCATTGGCGCGCTTCGGCGCGTCTGCCGCTGGAAACCTTGCAAGATGATTTGGCGGTTGATTTCAGCACCATTGAACAGCTTGACGATATCGACACTTTGGGCGGTCTGGTCTTTGCTTTGGCCGGACGCGTGCCCGAGCGCGGCGAGTTGATTGGCTGTGATTTGGGCGATGGGCGCGAGGTTGAGTTCATCATTCGCGATGGCGACCCGCGGCGCATTAAAACGCTTGATATTCGTCTTGCTGCGACGGGCTGATGTCGGCCGCGCTTGAGTTTTTAAATCGGCTATGGGCGCGCTATGTGCTGCGTCCGTCATTGCGCCATCCGATAAGGGCGGCGTTGTTGGCCGGTCTGGTTTTGCCTTTGGCCTATCCGCCTTTTTATGTTTTGCCGATATTTTATCTGAGCACCGGCCTGATTTTCTATCTGGCTCTTGGCCTCGCGCAGGCTTTGACCGCGCCCGCATTATCGCCATCGGCGCGCCGCAAGGGTTTGGCGCGGGTGGCGCTTTTGGGCTGGGCTTTCGGCTTTGGACAATTTGCCAGCGGCATGGCGTGGATTGGCGAAGCGTTTTTGGTTGAGGCCGATATGTTCTTATGGGCTTTGCCTTTCGCGCTCACCGGCCTGCCTGCCGGTTTGGGGCTGTTTCACGCGGCGGCCTTTGCGGGTTCTGGCGCGCTGGTGGCGCGGTTTCGCCTATCAGGGCCGGCGGCGTTTTGCCTTTTGGCCGTGCTGGTCGCGCTGGGGGAATATGCGCGCGGCCATGTGCTGACCGGCCTGCCGTGGAATTTGCCGCTTATGGGTTGGGCCGGATGGCTTTATTTGGCGCAGCCCGTGGCGCTTATCGGCATTTATGGCCTGTCGCTTTTGGCGCTCCTCAGCGCCGCCCTGATAAGCGCCGGATTGCAGGCTACCGACAAGCCCAATGCCATATTGCAGCGAAGTGCCATATCGCAGCGAAGTGCCATATTGGCGGGGCTGGGCTTGCCCGTGGCGGTGTTTCTATATTCGGCTTTTATTTTGCATATGGGCGCACGCCCGATTGATACAGGTGCTGAGCCGGGGGTGAAAATCACCGTGGTGCAGCCCAATTTGGCGCAGCGCGAAAAATGGCAACCCGCCTTGCTCGAGAGCCATATTGATAAGACATTTAAAATGACCGCTTTGGGCCTGCAATATGCGCCCGATACGGAGCTGATTATCTGGCCGGAAACGGCGCTCCCCGCTTTGATTGATGAAGGCCCGG
>JAQWZC010000072.1 GCA_029253645.1 Alphaproteobacteria bacterium
CCAGCCCCATAAACGGCACTTGCAAAAGCTGAATGAGGCCGAGCTTGCTGCCATCGCCAATGGTAAAAGGCTCGGTCAGGGTCAAGAAAGCCAGCGCGCTGCTATCGGCCAAAACAAAAGCGGGCAGTTTTTCCACCTCATCGCCACGCTTTAAGCGGGCGGAAAGCTGGCGCATGGCATAGCTGACCGGACGCGCCAGATCATGCGGCGACATCATCATAACCGTATCGACGGCGCGCGCGGCCTCGGTATAAGACAACACGCCGCGACTGGCGAACTCCACTTGCGCGAAGCCATTGCTTTTCGACAGGTCGCGGCTATTCATCAAAAACACCGGCATGGATTCATAATTCAGCGTCGCCGTGGCGAGAATGCCCGGCTCGGCGGCCTCCGCATCGGCGCGCCAAATGCGCTTGCTCACGCCGATGCGCGTCTTGTCTTCACGGGTCACAGTGAAGCGCGTTTCAATCATCAAGCCACGATAATTGCCCAGCGTCGTCAGCCCCGCCGCATCCTCACTCACGGCGGCGCGCACATCGACAATCTCAACTGGCTTGCCGAGGCTGCCATCAAGCAGGTCTTGCTGCGAGACGAATTGGTCATCATCGCGGCCGCAAAAACCGATATCGCGCAAAGTGCCGCCGCGTGGTGAGAAATCGCCCTCATTGGCAAGTCCGGCGACAATGACGCAAATTGTGCCATTGGATAATATCCAATCCCCAATGCCGCCAACGGCGTCAGGGCCGTTTTGC
The DNA here is from genome assembly GCA_029253645.1 of Alphaproteobacteria bacterium. Taxonomy (GTDB): domain Bacteria; phylum Pseudomonadota; class Alphaproteobacteria; order RS24; family RS24; genus UBA8337. The sequence goes on from JAQWZC010000072.1 coordinate 753, forward strand.
ACATGGCGCGCCGCATTGGCCGGGGTGATTTGGGTGGCCAGCAAGTCAGCCGCCACCGCTTCCGCACTGGGGCATAAAACAGTAATGATGATTGCGAAAAGAGCGCGCATTTTATTATTCTCCTATCCCGGCTTAGGCCCGTTTGCCTGCTCCGTTAGCATAGCGGCGACGGACGAAATCGCATAGGCTAATCACCATGCAAGAGGGACACGAATTTTGGAAACCGAGAGGCTGCGGCTGGTGATTTTGACCATATCAATTTGGCGGCGGATGACCCGCTATGCCGCCACGTGCTTTCATGTACTTTATCGTTTAAGGAGTCCCTTATGAAATATGTGCAATGGTTGAAATGGGGCGGCACTTTTTTTGTGCTGACCGGCATTTTATTGACCAATCTGAATATGTATCCGCTCAATATAATTGTGCATGGCACCGGCTCGCTGGGTTGGACGGCCGCGGGCATCATCACCAAAGACCGCGCCTTGACGGTTAATTTCGCGCTGCAATTGCCGCTTTTTGCGGTTGGCTATGCGCGTGTGGCGGGCGTATTATAGCGAGCTATATGATTGCGCCGTGGCGCGAAATGTCCCAAACTCCGCCGGATTGTTGAGGAGATTTGTCATGCGTAAAACCCTTATCGCAATGATGGTGGCCATGCTGGCTTTGCCGCTGGCCGCCCCGATTTTGGCTACTGATGCCAATGCTTTACCGAAATGCCGCAATGTTGCCGGATATGAACCCAAAGCGACCTGCGAGGCGCGCAATCAGCGCGCGCAATGGCAGGCCGAACAAACGGCGCGTCTGACGGCGCAATTAGTGGCTCAGGAATTGGCGCAACAGGCCGCGCAGGCCGATGCAGCCGGTGATGGCGGCTTTATGGATACGGTGAGTGGCTTGGTGAATTCCGCCATTGCGACTGTCAGCGATTTATTCTGAGTGGGTTTTAATCCTGCTCGCGCAATTCATCAGCCGCCAGTTTTTCGGCCAAATCATGGCTGAGCAGGGCGTCGAAACCGGCCTTCAGGCTTTTGCGCTTCAGTAATTTATTCAGTTTCTTTACCGGCCAAGCCACCAGCACGCTGCCCTTATGCGCGTGAACTGTGGCGGTGGCGGGTACTTTTTGCGTCAGCGATATTTCACCGATAAGTAAATCGGCGCCGACCTCAATTGATTTGTCATTTTTCGCCACTGTCGCGCCACCGGTGACAATATAATATAGCGTCTCAACCGGCGCGCCTTGTTCGGTCAATTTCTGTTCAGCATTTAGCGTTTGCCAGTCACAAATCTGCATCAGCCGGGCGAAATCTTTTTTACTGAATTGTGGCATTTCTTTTGCCAGTGCTTTTGCCTCATCGGAAAGCGGCACGGCATGGCGCCGCTGCAGGGTCAGCCAAATGACGCCGAGATTGGTGAGAAGAAATATCATCGCCCATACCAGCGCCAAAAAATTGCCTTCATTCAACGTGAAGCCATAAACAAAAACGGCGGCGCCGACGGCAAAAACGGCACGCGATAAAATGACATCAGAGATGAAAAAGCCGATGAAAAACGCGGCGGCGGCAATGTTGAGGACAAAAAATTGCGACATATAAAACTCTGAAATTCCTCTAAACGAAATCGGAATCATAGCATAGGGTATCACAAGGTCGTAAAACAACAGGAGGTCATCATGTCATCCGCGCCATTCATCAAAAACTTACCCGAGAAATTGGTCAGCCGATATAAAACTTGGAAGAGCGAGGGTTTTGATGGCGCGCTGTTTGGTGATTTGGCAGGCGGGCAAAGCCCGATGGCAATGGTCATCTCATGTTGTGACAGCCGCGTGCAATCAACCGAAATTTTCGATATGCCTGCCGGTTCATTTTTCATTCATCGCAATATCGCCAATCTGGTGCCTCCTTGTGCGGCGGGCGGCAATGCGCCGAATGCGGCGAATAATACGGCGTCGGCGTTGGAATATGCGGTGAAGGCGCTGAAAGTGCCGCATCTCATCATTATGGGCCATTCGGCCTGTGGCGGTGTGCAGGCCTGTTACGATATGTGCGAAAATAATGTGGCGGCGGCTGATACCGGTTTTGAGTTTGTTGGCCATTGGCTGGAAACATTGCGCGCCGCGCATGACCGCGTGAGCGGCGATGATGATGCGACGCGGCTGGTCTCTATGGGGCATGAGGGGGTTGTCGAATCGCTCGATAATCTGATGAGCTACCCGTTTATCGCTGAAGCGGCAGCAGCAGGCATGCTGAGCTTGCACGGGCTATGGCACGATATTGGCCCGGGCCATTTATATGCGCTGAACCCGGAAAGCGGCAATTTCGAAGCCGTTTAGCTTCACAAGGCAGTTTGTGTGGTGCAGGATAGTTTCAAGCAGCAAGTGAGTAGCCGATAAAATGATGATTAAAGTGCAATCAATCAAAGCACCCATGCAGGCCGTGGTGCATGCCGTTAACGTGGCGGCGGGCGACAGCGTGTCTGCCGGTCAAGAGCTTGTCATTTTGGAAGCTATGAAAATGCAACATGCTTTGGTCGCGCCGGTTTCGGGCACGGTGAAGGCCATTCAATATGATGTCGGCGAAGTGGCCGAGGAGGGCGCGGTGGTGTTTTCGGTCGAGGCCGGTGAGGCGGCTGGCGATGCGACGGCTGAGGCAATGACCCAAAACCTTGACGGGGTGCGCGCTGACTTGGCCGAATTGCAAGCGCGGCTGGCGCGTACGCAAGACGCCAATCGACCCGAGAAGATAGCCAAGCGGTACGAGAAGGGCCATCGCACGGCGCGCGAAAATGTCGATGACCTTTGCGACGAGGGCAGCTTTACCGAATATGGCCAGCTCATGGTGGCGGCGCAGCGTCAACGCCGCGATTTGGACGACCTTATCGACAACACACCCGCCGACGGGCTGGTTGCCGGTTTTGGCGCGGTGAATGGCGATATGTTCGACGACGATGCGGCGCGCACGGCGGTGCTGGCTTATGACTATACGGTGCTGGCCGGCACGCAAGGGCTGTTCAATCATAAAAAGACTGACCGCGTTTTGGAAATGGCGCATGAATGGCAAGTGCCGACCATCTTCTATACAGAGGGCGGCGGCGGTCGCCCGGGCGATACTGATGCCAGCAAAATTTCCGGTGGTGGTTTGGACGTGATGACCTTCGCCACTTGGGCGCAAGCCAGCGGGGTCGCGCCGCGCATTGCCGTGAATAATGGCTATTGCTTTGCCGGTAATGCGGTGTTGTTCGGGTGTGCCGATGTCACCATCGCTACCAAAGACAGCTATATCGGCATGGGCGGTCCGGCGATGATTGAAGGCGGCGGGCTGGGACAAGTCGCGCCGACAGATGTCGGGCCGATGGATATTCAAACCGAAAACGGCGTAGTCGATTTGCTGGCCGAGGACGAGGCGCATGCGACCGCCATGGCCAAGAAGCTGCTCGGCTATTTTCAGGGTGCATTGAAAACCCATGACTGCGAAGACCAGCGCAAGCTGCGCCAAATTATTCCCGAGGATAGAAAGCGCGCTTATGATATGCGCGAGGCGATTGAGATGATTGCCGATACGGGCAGTTTTTTGGAACTGCGCCGCGCCTATGGCAAGGGCATGATTACCGGCTTTGTGCGGATTGAAGGCCGTCCCTTTGGGCTGATTGCCAATAATCCGGCGCATTTGGGCGGCGCGATTGATGCCGAGGCGGCGGAAAAAGCCGGACGCTTTGTGCAGTTATGCGATGGCTTCGATTTGCCGATTGTCTCTTTTTGCGATACGCCGGGCTTTATGGTCGGGACGGAGCACGAAAAATTCGGCACAGTGCGCCGCGCCTCTTCCATGCTGGTGGCGGGGGCGAGTATTTCCGTGCCGATCTTTATGGTGGTGCTGCGCAAGGGCTATGGGCTGGGCGCGCAAGCCATGGGCATGGGCAGTCTGCATGTGCCGCAACTGACTATTGCATGGCCGACCGGTGAGTTCGGTCCGATGGGGCTTGAGGGCGCGGTGCGGCTCGGCTATTCCAAAGAAATCGCTGCCGCTGGTGGCGAAGGCACGACAGATGGCGATGCGCTGTTCAATAAATTACTCGATGCGATGATTGCCAATGGTAAGGCGATAAACGCCGCCATGTATCACGAAATTGATGCGGTGATTGACCCGATGGAGACGCGCAGCTATCTGACCCGAGCGTTGAAAACCCTCCCGGTCGGCAAAAAAAACGGCGGTGGTAAGCGATCCTTTATCCCGACTTGGTAGTCTTATTTTTTGGTAAAATCAGCCCCGTATCGCCGCCGCCAATAATCACAATATCGGCTTTATGTTTTTCCTTCCTTTTTTGTTAGTCGACTGTTTCGTAATCGGTGAGTTGTGGGGCGCGCGTCATATTCCAATAATCGACCAGCCGCCAAGGCATGACCGAATAAACCCGCCCCTTTGAGTTGCGATAATAAGTGTTGACGCCTTCATGCATCCAAATCATATCGGCATGACCTTCATTATACTTCGCCATATAGGCCTCTTGCGCGGCTTGGGTGGCGGCCATTTGGCTGATGCCGCCATTTAACATGGTGACAATGCACGAGGCGATATAATGGGCGTGACATTCGGCAATGAAAATGCCGCTGCCGCCATGCCCCAAGCCGGTGGTTGGCCCTGCCATCATAAAGAAATTGGGAAAATCAGGCACGGAAATGCCGAGATAGGCTTGTGGGTCGTCGCCGTTCCAGACATCGGATAAATTACCCGCCGGACTGCTAATGTTGAGGCGGCTGGCCATTTTGGTGACTTCAAAACCGGTCGCCATAATTACAATATCGGGCGTGCAGTGATGTCGTTTATCGCCGATCACTTGCGTTTCGCTAAACCGCGCCACGCCCTCATCATATAGGGTCACATTGTTTTTCAGCAGCGTGTCATACCAATGATTATCGAGCAGAATCCGTTTGCCGTAAGGCGGATAGGCGGGCATGGATTTGGCAATCAAGTCAGGCCGTCCGGCGAGTTTGGTCTCAATATGCGTTACCATTTCTTCGCGGTGACGATCATTAATCCGGTTCATGGCGCGCTCAGGATGCGGCCAATCGGGATCCTTTTTCAGGAATGGCAGCAAGCCGTCCGCATAACGCCAGAACATGGTGAAGCGAAACCAAGCGGCATAGAGCGGTATGTTCTCAAGCAAATATTGTGCGCCGTCTGACAGCGTCTCGTGATAGCGCGGAATGGTACGCGCCCATTGTGGGCTGCGCTGAAAAATCGTTAGCTCGGCCACCTCATCGGCAATGCTGGGGGCAATTTGCATTGATGATGCGCCGGTGCCGATAATCGCCACTTTCTTGCCTTTGAGGTCGAGGCCTTTGGGCCAGCGCGAGGAATGAAAGAGCGGCCCGCGAAAACTTTCCAGCCCCACAATCTCAGGCAATTTGGCGACAGATATTTGCCCGACAGCCGACACTAATATCGGCGCGACCAGCGTCTCTTCACCGTCTTTTGTCGCCAGCCGCAAAAGCCAATGTCGGTCATCGGCTTGCCAATCAACCTGTTTGACCTCAACCCCGAAACGAATATGAGGCCGCACCTCAAACTCGTCTGCTTTGCCCGAAACATAATCCTGAATTTCTTGCTGCGGCGAGAAATAGCGGCTCCACCTATGGCTTTTGCCAAAGCTGAAACTATAGGCATGGTTCGGCGTATCGACACCGGCACCCGGATAAGTGTTTTCCCACCACGTGCCGCCGACATCTTCATTTTTCTCGAGAATAACATAGGGCAGTCCCAAATCATTCAGCAGCTTGCCCAGCGCAATGCCAGCCACACCAGCACCGACAATGATAATTGGTTGGGCCGGTTGCTTTTGTGGTTTTTCAATCTGGCTGCCCAGCGCTGTGAAGCCCATTTGCTCGTGCATCATCGGCGCATATTCCGGTGGCACAGTCTCGGCCAGGCTGTGCGTCATCATGCGGTTGAGCAATGCCTCATCGGGGCTGGTGATGAGGGGCGGTTTGTTTTGGCTCAAAACCGCCAGCGCTGTGGCGCGAATTTTAGCCTGTATCTCGGTCGGCAGACCGGCATCTTCATCTGCAATCAGGCTAGGATTGCGCCGCGGACTATAGGGCGGATTCAGCCATTTTTCGTCGCCGGTATAATGAAACAGCACCATCAGCAAGGGGCGCAAATCGGCATACGGCAAGGCGGCTTCTAACGCGGCACTATCTAGGCGCATAGCAATGCGCCTTTTTTTGCCATCTCTTCTACCGTGTCAGCGGCAAAGCCCAATTCCGCCATAATGGCGCGGCTGTGTTGCCCGTGGCCGGGGCTGGCTTCGGCCAATGAGGTCGCGCTACCGCCAAATAAAACCGGCGGGGTGGGCGCTGTCAGCTTGCCCATATTTTCCGTCACATAGGTTTCCAATGCGCCAATGGCTTGAACTTGCTCATTATGGCTGACTGTATGTCGGTTTTCGCATGGCGCGCTGGGAATATCCGCCGCTTCAAAGGCGCTCATCACTTCTGCGAAAGACAACTCGGCGACCCCGGCTTTCAGCACTTTCATAATATGCGGCAAATGCATCATGCGGCCGGGCAGGGTGGCAAAGCGCTCGTCATCTTTCAAATCCTCGCGCCGAATGAGTTTCAAAATCGCGTCCCAATGGGAATCGCTCAGCGCCGTGCAGGCAATCGACCCGTCTTTGGTGTTCAAAACCTGATAGCTCTCAGACATGGGCGGCATGTCGATAACATCATCATCATGCAGTGTGTGGCTCATCATGCCGTCCGGCCACATAAAGGCGAGGCAGGCATGCAGCATGGAAATATCAATATGCTGGCCTTCGCCGGTGCTGGCTCGCGCGACCAATGCGGCGGTGGCGGCCTGTGCCACCGTATAGGCCGTAACCTTGTCGCATATCAGCATTTTGATGAAATCATAATCGGCATCGCCCTCATAATCGCCGCCTTGCATGCCGGTCAGGCCTGAAATGCCCTGAATGACATGATCATAGGCGGGACGGCTGGCCATTGGGCCAATCGTGCCGAAGCCGGTAACCGATATATTGATAAGGCGCGGATTAACACTGCGCACCACATTAGCACCAATGCCCAGCGCGTCCATTACGCCCGGGCGATAATTATTCAGCATAATATCGGCCTCACCGGCCAGACGCTTCACCGCCTCAACGCCGTTTTCATGCTTCAGGTCAATTGCGAGTGAGCGTTTGCCGCGATTGCAATTATGGAAGAGGGCCGATTGGCCGTTTTTCTGACTGCCGACATAGCGCATCGGGTCGCCCATCAGCACCGGTTCGACTTTCACCACTTCGGCGCCTTGCGCGCGCAACATCATCGCTGCCAGCGCGCAGGTTATCATGGTGGACATCTCGACGACTTTCAGTCCGGCAAGTGGCTTCTCGACTGTCGGTGTTGTGCTCATAATATCCTCCCATACAATTTGGAAAATGCTAGGAGAAAGGGTGGGGGCGGGTCAATACTCTACAGAAGCAAAAGGCTATTAGATTCCCATCAGCCGCACAGACAGGTCGCGCATAATCTCTTCCGAGCCGCCGCCAATAGCCTGCACTTTAACTTCGCGATAAATCCGCTCAACCGCATTGCCGCGTAAATAGCCTGCGCCGCCCATAATTTGCATGGCCGCGCTGGCATTCTCCTCAAGATTGGTAGAGCAGTAAAATTTCAGCTTGGAAATTTCGGCCAATGCGTTTTCGCCGCGATTAACAATCTCCGCCACCTGATTGAGATAGGCGTCCATAGCATCAATGCGCGCCGACATATCAGCCAGCTTATGGCGTATCACCTGATGGCTGATGAGCTTATCGCCAAAGGTCTCGCGGTATTGGGCGTAAGCCACGCACTCGTCAAACAGGCGCATCGACATGCCGGTCATCTGTGCTGCCATCAAAAAACGCTCATAATTGAAATTATTCATGATGGCGTAAAAGCCCTTATTCTCCTCGCCCATCAGATTATCGGCCGACACGCGGCAATCATCGAAATAGAGCGTCGCCGTGTCTGATGCCCACCAACCCATTTTGCGCTCAATCGGCGTGCGGGTGAAACCGGGTGTATCGGCATCGACAAAAAACAGCGAGATGCCGCCCATGCCATCTTTGCCGGTGCGCGCCGCAATGGCAAAATAGCTGGCCTGCATGCCCCCGGTGATGAACATTTTTTGTCCGTTCAACACCCATTCATTGCCGTCCTTATGCGCCACAGTTTTGATATTGGCGACATCGGAGCCGCCGCCCGGTTCGGTAATGCCGAGTGCGCCGCCTTTTTTTCCCGACAACAAATCGGGCAGGGCGCGGGCTTTAATCTCGTCATTGGCCAGTTCGGTAAGCGGCTTCAGCATAATGGAGCGCGCGCCGACACTGGCCATCACGCCACCAGCAGAGGAGCGACCCATTTCAAGGCCGACGGCTTTTCGCATATGCATGTCGTCAAAACCCAAGCCGCCATATTCTTCGGGAATATCAAAACCAAACACGCCGAGCGCGCAGACTTTTTCATTCACCTCATGCGGATAGCCTCCGGCCTCGTCCCATTCATCGACATAGGGATTAATCTCGGTTTCCATAAATTTGCGCACACTATCTTGAAAAGCGCGGCGCTCGTCATTTTCAAACGGGTTGAGCATTTTCAGGTCCTTTGCGTTGTCTCATCTCAAGATAGGGGGCGATGAGGGCGCCAAACCGACTAATGGCCAAATCGATTTGCGCGGGATCGGGGGTAAAAGGCTGTTGCAAAATCAACCCGCGCATAAAGGTGCGCGCAATCATCCATATCAATCTCACATCCTCATCATCGCCATGCGGCGAGGCATAAAAGCCAAGCACGGCGTCATCCAGTTTTTGGTTCCATTCAACCAATCGGTCGCTGACACGGGCATTGAGCTTTGTGTCGGTTCGGGTCGCCATCAATACTTCGCTCAGGGCGCGGCCGGGTTGAGAGCCGGTCATGTTTTTGGCCAGCCAGCGTAAATCGGCGACAATATCGCTTTGGGTCAGCCTTTTGGAGGGCAGGGATGGGCGCAAAAGCTTTTCCAATAAATGGTCAATGGTCGAGACCATAAGGTCTTCTTTGCTCGGAAAATGATGCGTCAGCGCGCCCCGCGATACATTGGCCTCGTCTTGGATGCGGGCGATTGAGGTGTCGGAATAGCCCCATTTATCAAGGCAGCGAATGGTGGCTTCCACCAACACTTTGCGCGCTTCCGACGATTGGCGTTGGCGCACGCCGCCTGTGCTGCGGGTGTTCCGGACCGGCGATCCGTGCGTTAGGCTTACATTCGGTTTCATTTTCCATACCTCATCGTGATGACAGAATAACCGTATAAAAATTGCTTTACAAGCAGAACAATCGTTCTGTAATGTAATTCGACCTAGGAGGTTGAGGTGACAAAAAAAATTCGCATTGGAGGTGCCAGCGGCTATTGGGGCGAAAGCATGATGGCGACGCCGCAGCTTTTGCAAGTCGAGGGCATGGACTATTTGGTCTATGATTTTCTGGCTGAGATAACCATGTCGATATTGGCGCGCGCCCGCGCCGCCAAGCCCGAAATGGGCTATGCGACAGATTTCATCAGCGGTGTGTTAAAACCCAATCTGCGCGAGATTGCCGACAAGAAAGTCAAAATCCTGACTAATGCAGGCGGGGTGAATCCCGAAGCTTGCGGCGCGGCAGCGCGCAAGCTGATAAAGGAAGCCGGGCTGGATTTGAAAGTCGCCGTGGTGACGGGCGATGATTTGCTCGACCGCGCGCAAGACTTCGCCGCCATGCAGGATATGTTTTCCGGTGCCGATTGCCCCGACCCGGCGAGCCTTGCCAGCGTAAACGCTTATCTGGGCGGCTTTCCGGTCGCCAAGGCTTTGGATGGCGGGGCCGATATCGTTATTACCGGACGCTCGGTCGACAGCGCGGTGACCTTGGGCGCGTGTATTCACGCTTTCGGCTGGCAGCCGCAAGACCTCGATGCGCTGGCCGGTGGCTCGCTTGCCGGACATCTAATCGAATGCGGCCCGCAAGCCTCGGGCGGCAATTTTACCGATTGGGAGCTGTCGGGCGATATTGCCGAAATCGGCTATCCCTTTATCGATATTGACGGCGACGGCGTGTTCACCGTTATGAAGCCCGAAGGCACGAGCGGCGTGGTGAATGTCGGCACGGTGTCGGAGCAAATGCTTTACGAAATCGGCGACCCGCAAGCTTATTTGTTGCCCGATGTTACCTGCGATTTTTCTGAGGTGACGATTGAACAGGCGGGTGATAATCAGGTGCGCGTTGCGCAGGCCAAAGGCCATACGCCGCCAACGCATTATAAAGTCTGCGCCACTTATGCCGATGGCTTTCGCGCCGGCACGCTGATGAGCTTTATCGGCCTGCAAGCGGCGGCGAAAGCCAAGAGCTTTGCCGAGGCGGCTTTTGTGCGCGCGCGCAATGTGTTGCGCCAGCACAATCTGGCCGATTATAGCGAAACCAGTATCGAGGTTATCGGCGATGACAGCCAATTCGGTGAAGCGACATCCAATCCGCATGCGCGCGAAGTGGTGCTGAAAATAGCGGCCAAGCACGAGACGCAAGCAGGCGCAGGCGCGCTGCTGAGAGAAATAAGCGGGCTGGGACTGGCGACACCGGCGGGGCTTTCCATATTCGCCGGTTCGCGGGCCAAGCCCTCGCCCGTGGTGCGGCTGTTTTCCTTTCTTTTGCCGAAAGCCGACCTTTCCATCGGTCTTGATGTTGACGGGCAGAAGCAGTCTTTTGAGGAAGCGGCGGTGAGCGGCGGCGATGCGCCTGCCACGCCGCCTGTGCCTGACGCCCCGCCCGAAAAAGGCGCGGTCGACGTGCCGCTGGTCAAGCTGGCTTGGGGGCGCTCGGGTGATAAGGGCAATAAGGCCAATATCGGCATCATCGCTCGTGATGCGGCTTATCTGCCTTATATTTGGGCGGCTTTGGATGAGGATGCCATCCGCCATCGCTTTGGCCATTTTATCGGCGACAATCCGGCCTTGGCGCGGTTTTACTTGCCCGGCAGCCATGCGATGAACATTTTGATTGAAGATGCGTTGGGCGGCGGCGGTGTCGCCAGCTTGCGCAATGACCCGCAGGGTAAAGCTTATGCGCAAATCCTGCTCGACCATCCCATCCCCATTCCTCAAAAATTAGCGGAGTCCCTGTAATGCCGGTGTTTGAATCGAAATTGGACAAAAAGTCCGAGGCCTTTGCCAAAAATCGTGATGACCAGCTTGAGAAAATTGCCCATTTGCGCATGTTGGAAGCGCGCGCTGAGGCGGCCTCAGAAAAGCGCCGCCCGCGGTTTGAAGAACGCGGTCAATTGACCCCGCGTGACCGCTTGGCGCAATTGCTCGATGCGGGCATGCCGTTTTTGCCGCTGTATAATATGGCCAGCTATTGCGTTGACGACCCCGACCGCGAGACCTCCATTCCGGGTGGCTCAGTGCTGGCCGGTATCGGTTATGTATCGGGCGTGCGCTGCATGGTTTGCGTCGCCGATAGCGGCATTAATGCGGGCGCGGCAACCGAAATGGGCTTTCGCAAAAACCTCGAAGCCATGCAATTGGCCTTGGCCAATAAATTGCCCTTCATTCATTTGGTAGAAAGCGCCGGTGCCAATTTGATGCAATATAAAGTCGAGCTATGGGCGCATGGCGGCGGTGTGTTTTGCTCATTGGGCCGGTTGAGCGCGGCGGGTATTCCGACCATGACCGTGCTGCACGGGCCATCAACGGCAGGCGGCGCTTATATGCCCGGCATGTCTGATTATAATGTCGGCGTGAAGCATAATGGCATGGCCGCGCTGGGCGGCGCGGCTTTGGTGCAGGCGGCGACCGGCGAGATTGCCGATGAGCGCCAGCTTGGCGGCAGTGAAATGCATGCGTCGGTTTCCGGCCTGATTGAATATTTGGCCGAGGATGATGCGGATGGTATTCGCCAAATCCGCGATGTGGTCGCCAATATTGGCTGGAACGAGCATTGCCCGCCTTTGCCGCAACGCGATTTCGACGAACCGCTTTATGATGCGGAAGAAATTTTGGGCCTCGTGCCGGTGGATTATAAAATCCCTTATGACAGCCGCGAATTGATTGCGCGTCTGGTTGATGGGTCTGAATTTACCGAGTTTAAATCGCGCTTCGGGCCGAATTTAATATGTGTGCAAACCAGCATTTTCGGCCATCCGGTCGGGCTTGTAGCCAATAATGGGCCGATGGGGCCGGATGAAGCGGCCAAGGGCGCGCATTTTTTCCAAATTATTGACCAAGCCAATACGCCGCTGATTTTCCTGAATAACATTACCGGCTATATGGTCGGCACGGAATATGAGCAAAAGGGCATGATTAAGCACGGCTCGAAAATGATTCAGGCCGTGTCGAATATCCGTGTGCCGAAACTGTCTTTCTATGTCGGCGCGTCTTATGGCGCGGGCAATTATGGCATGGCGGGTTATGGCTTTGACCCTGACTTTTTATTCACCTGGCCCGGCGCCATGACCGGCGTGATGAGTGGCGAAAGTGCTGCCGGAACGATGGAAACCGTCGCGCTCAATGCCGCCAAAAGGCGCGGTGTCGAGCCGGATATGGAAGCGCTGGCCAAACAGCGCGCCGCCATTGAAGCGGTGTTTGCCGCGCAAGAAGATGCGTTTTTCACCTCGGGCCGTCTGCTGGATCACGGCGTTGTTGACCCGCGCGATACGCGCAAGATTTTGGGCTTTACGCTGGAGACCATTTGGGAACGCGAGCATCGCAGTTTGAACCCGAACGCCTTCGGCGTCGGCCGCATGTAAGGGGATTGAGATGCAAGCGCCAAAAACCACTGTCATTATTTTGGAAGAAGACCGCGATTGGGCCAATGTGTGGCTCAATCGGCCAGATGCCCGCAACGCTATGTCGGATGCGATGATGTCTGAATTGCAGGAGGTGTTTGATTATTTGAAAACCCGCCAAGATATTCGCGGCATTACGGTGCGCGGTAAGGGTGATGTGTTTTGCGCCGGTGGCGATTTGAAAGGCTTTAAGAGCAATTTTCAGGGTGTGCATACGGATGAGCAGGTGATTGAGGATAATTCCAAAATGGGACGCTTCTTCCTCACCGTGCGCTCCATGCCGCAAGTGATTATTTTTGTGTTGCATGGCGCGGCTATGGCCGGTGGGCTAGGCATGGCCTCGGCGGCGGATATTGTGATTGCCGTGAAGGATACGAAAATGGCGCTGACCGAAACCGCTATCGGCATTGTGCCGGCGCAAATCGGTCGCTATATCGTGGCGCGCACGGGCGATATTCGGGCGCGGCGCATCATGCTGACCGGCCATCGCTTCACGGCGGCGCAAGGGGCTGAATATGGTCTGGTAGATTTCGCCGTTGATGATATGGCGGCGGCAGAAGCGCAATTGGCTGAACTTGTGGCCGGAGTGCGCCGCTGTGCGCCCGGGGCTAATGCGGCGACTAAGGAATTGCTGGAAGCCAATAAGCATCTCGACGATGTGGCGATGATACGCTACGCGGGCGAGGCTTTTGCCAAAAGCGTGAAAAGCGATGAGGGCAATGAGGGCGTTGCCTCTTTCCTTGAGAAACGCAAGCCGAATTGGGTGCAGGAGTAATTATGGCGCAGAAGAAAAATACCATTCGCAAAATCTTGATTGCCAATCGTGGCGAGATTGCGTGTCGCGTCATGCGCACGGCCCATGAGTTGGGCATTCGCACAGTAGCGGTTTATTCTGAACCCGATGCCGATGCGCCGCATGTCGCCATGGCTGATGAGGCGGTGCTGATTGGCCCGGGGCCGGTCGGGCAAAGCTATTTGGTGGCTGAGAAAATTCTCGATGCGGCCAAAAAGACGGGCGCGGATGCGATTCATCCGGGCTATGGATTTTTGTCCGAAAATGCCGATTTCTCAGCCGCTATTGATAAAGCCGGTCTGACTTTTATCGGCCCGACGGCGCAAGCGATTGACCTGATGGGCAATAAGGCGGCTGCCAAACGCCGCATGATTGAGGCCAATGTGCCATGCGTGCCCGGCTATGAGGGCGAAGTCCAAAGCGATAAAGTGCTGATGGAAGAGGGCGCGAAAATCGGCTTTCCGATTATGGTGAAAGCCGCCGCCGGTGGCGGTGGGCGCGGCATGCGTCTGGTTGAGGCGGCAGATGGCTTGGAAAGCGCCATCACGACGGCCCGCTCGGAAGCGGAAAATGCCTTTGGCTCGGGCGAATTGATTTTGGAAAAAGCCATTGTCAAACCGCGCCATGTGGAAATTCAAATTTTTGCCGATACGCAT
>JAQWZC010000074.1 GCA_029253645.1 Alphaproteobacteria bacterium
CCGGGCCAAGCGCCGATAGACGACGTTTGTGGGTAATCTCAGACAGCGGATTGGTTTGGTCCATAAATTGTGACAATTGCGACGAACCGAAAAACTCACGCACTGAAGCCGATACCGGCTTGGCGTTAATCAGGTCTTGCGGCATCACCGTATCAATATCGATAGAGCTCATACGCTCTTTAATCGCGCGCTCCATACGCAGCAGGCCGATGCGATATTGATTTTCCATCAACTCGCCGACTGACCGCACACGGCGATTGCCGAGATTGTCAATATCGTCAATATCGCCACGTCCGTCACGCAGACCGACCAGCGTTTTCACAACGCCGACAATATCTTCTTTACGCAGCACGCGAATATCATCCGGGCACTCTTGATTGAGGCGAATGTTCATTTTCACGCGGCCAACGGCTGACAGGTCATAGCGTTCGCTATCAAAGAACAGACCGTCAAATAAAGCTTGTGCGGTTTCCGGGGTCGGCGGCTCGCCCGGGCGCATGACACGGTAAATTTCTTCCAGCGCCGAAAGCTTGTCGCTCGACTTATCGGCAAATAGGGTATTGCGGATAAACGGGCCTTTATTGACCGGGTCAATATCCAACACGCTCAGCGTGTCATAGCCTTTTTCTTTCAGGTCAGCGAGCAGCTCTTCGGTAACTTCTTCACCGGCTTCGGCAAAAATCTCGCCGGTTTCATAGCTCACAAGCTCGTCAGACAGAAAACGCCCGATAAGTTCATCATCACCGACCAGCAGCTCTTTCAAGCCTTCTTCGGCCAGCAATTTGGCTTTGCGCGGAGAAATTTTCGACCCCGCTTCAACCGCAACCTTGCCGGTTTTGGCATCGACCAAATCAAAAATCGGTTTGCTGCCACGGCGTTGCTCGGGCACAAAATCAGTGACCCAGCCATCCTTGCCCATTTTGTAAACGACTTTGTCGTAGAACATTTCAAGGATGGTGTCGGAGGCATAATCCAGCGCATGCAATAAAGCCGTGGCCGGTAATTTACGGCGGCGGTCAATACGCACATGCAGAATATCTTTGGCATCAAATTCAAAATCGAGCCATGAACCGCGGTAAGGAATGACCCGCGCCGCAAACAGCAATTTGCCGGACACATGGGTTTTGCCTTTATCATGGTCGAAGAACACGCCCGGGCTACGGTGCATTTGCGAGACAATCACCCGCTCCGTGCCATTGACAACAAAGGTGCCATTATCGGTCATGAAGGGCAGGTCGCCCATATAGACTTCCTGCTCTTTAATATCTTTCACCGATTTGGAACCGGTTTCTTCATCAATATCAAAAACCACCAGACGGAGCGTCACCTTCAGCGGCGCAGCATAGGTCATGCCGCGCTGTTGGCACTCTTCAACATCATATTTGGGTTTTTCAAAATCATAGGACACGAATTCCAGCATGGAGGCGCCGGAAAAATCGCTTATCGGGAAAACCGATTTAAATACGGCCTGCAAGCCGTCCTCGTCTCGACCGCCTTCAGGCGCTTGAACCTGTAAAAACTGGTCATAGGAATATTTCTGCACTTCAATCAGATTAGGCATTTCCACGACTTGTGGAATACGGCCGAATGAACGGCGAACACGTTTGCGACCTGCGTATGCTTGCGACATGAGCTTTCCTCACAATTTCCCAAGCGGGCCCGGAAATCCGGTGCACGAGTTTCCTCGCAATTCACGCCCCCTACCCGCGATTTGGGAGCATGTGCCTCAAAGGCAAGATGGGGTGGCCGAACCCGAAAGGCCCGACCACCCCTTAATTGAGACGCGAACTACTTGAGTTCGACAGTCGCGCCAACGCCTTCGAGCTTCTCTTTCAGCTCATTGGCTTCGGCGGTCGGAACGTCTTCTTTCAGGTCTTTCGGTGCACCTTCAACGATTTCCTTGGCTTCTTTCAAGCCAAGGCCGGTGATTGCACGAACTTCCTTAATGACGTTAATTTTCTGGTCGCCTGCTGCGGCGAGAACGACGGTAAATGCGTCTTTCTCTTCAGCAGCACCGGCGTCGCCGCCGGCAGCCGGAGCGGCAGCAACTGCAACAGGTGCAGCGGCAGAAACGCCCCATTTGTCTTCCAGAAGTTTAGCAAGCTCAGCCGCTTCCATAACGGTCAGGCTTGAGAGGTCATCGGCAATTTTTTCAATATCAGCCATTTTCTTTCTCCAATCGGTTGTTCGGGGACCTACCGCTTACGCGGCATCTCCCTCTGCAGCTTTGGCGCCCATAACGCGGGCTAATTGACCTGCGGGAGCTTGCAAGACGCCGGCGATTTTCGTCGCCGGTGCATTGATAAGTCCAACAAGTTGACCGCGCAGCTCGTCAAGAGACGGCAGCGACGCCAGATTTTTGACACCCTCTGCATCAAGAACGGTTCCGTCCATAATGCCGCCAACGATTTTGAGATTATCATTCTCCTTGGCGAAATTGGCAGCGACTTTCGGGGCAGCAACCGGGTCTTCCGAAAAAGCAATCGCGGTTGGGCCAGAGAAAAATTCGCTGACAGATTCATTGGGTGTTCCTGCGAGAGCGAGCTTGACGAGACGGTTTTTGGTCACTTTGACCGTGCCACCGACATCTGCCATTTGGTGCCGAAGCTTATCGAGATCCGGCACGGAAAGCCCCGAATAGCGGGTAACGACAATCACACCGGCATTTTCAAAAATGCCGTTATAATGTGATACGAGCTCTTCTTTTCCAGCTCTATCCACTGTTCACTCTCCTTTCGCATGTTTTGTAACATACGTTGGTGGTACCTCACCCTATCGGGCTGTGGCACCGGTTCGGAATTGCCACCGGACGCTAAAGCATCTGGTGACGCTCTTCCTGTCCCGGGACCAGCCGATTGAACGCTTGCGCGCCCTCAAAAACTGTTCTCCCGTCTCATACAGGACATTAAGCATTCTCGAATGAATACCCCTGTAATCTCGGACAGGCCGGAAGGATAAACCTACCGGACATCCGTTCGCAGTCCCCATGTATACGCAAAGGACAGCGAACGAAATTCTTAGGCCTCGTTGCCGAGGTCTGACACGTCCAGCTTCACGCCCGGCCCCATTGTGGAGCTGACCGCCAAGCGTTTCATGTAAGTGCCTTTGGCACCGCTGGGCCGTGCTTTTTGCACGGCGCCGACCAGCGCGCGGATGTTGCCTGCCAACTGCTCTTCCGAGAAGCTGGCTTTGCCAACACCAGCCTGCAAAATGCCTTCTTTCTCAACACGAAACTCGACCGCGCCGCCTTTGGCAGCACGCACAGCTTCCGCCACATCAGCAGTCACTGTTCCAACTTTCGGGTTCGGCATTAAATTGCGCGGGCCCAAAACCTTGCCGAGACGACCGACAAGCGGCATCATATCCGGCGTTGCGATGCAACGGTCAAAATCAATCGTTCCGCCTTGCACCGATTCCATCAAATCCTCTGCACCAACAATGTCAGCACCGGCGGCTTTCGCTTCGTCGGCTTTTTCATCGCGGGCAAACACGGCAACGCGCTGGGCGCGGCCTGTGCCATTGGGCAGTTCAATCACGCCGCGGACCATTTGGTCAGCATGGCGCGGGTCAACGCCCAAATTGATGGCGATTTCTACAGTTTCGTCAAATTTGGCAGTGGCGTTTGCCTTTACCAGCTTGACGGCTTCGTCCAGCGCATAGAGTTTGTTTTTATCAACAGTCTCATTGGCTACTTGCATACGTTTTCCGGCCATTAGTCGCGCACCTCAAAACCCATAGACCGCGCAGAACCGGCGATCATTTTCTGTGCTTCATCCAAATCCGTTGTATTCAGATCGGCGATTTTCTGTTCGGCGATTTCACGGCATTGCGCCATGGTGACAGTGGCCGCAACTTCGCGCCCGGGTGTCGCCCCGCCCTTATCCAGCTTGGCTGCCTTCTTCAAATAATATGAAGCGGGCGGCGTTTTGATGACGAAGGTGAAGGACTTATCTTCAAAAATCGTCACAATGGTCGGAATCGGCATATTGGCTTCCATTTCCTGCGTCTTCGCATTGAAAGCCTTACAAAATTCCATAATATTCAAACCGCGCTGACCCAGTGCCGGGCCAATGGGCGGTGACGGGCTTGCGCCCCCTGCAGGTACCTGCATCTTCAGGTAACTATCAATCTTTTTTGCCATCTCTCGTTCCTTTCTAGCCACCGAAGCGGCTGACGATTATGGGCCGTGGTAGGGCAGTTTGCTCTGCCT
>JAQWZC010000096.1 GCA_029253645.1 Alphaproteobacteria bacterium
GTTCATCTTCTATAACGAGGCCACAACATATTTCTGTCACCGCGATATAACTATTATATAGCACCTTCGGTAATAAAAAACAATGAATAAATTGAATTTTATTCAATATTTTTCCAGCGCAAGTGAAATTATTCTATCTTACTGATTTAATTACCTTTTTAGAGGCGGTGACTATCAAAGGCCCTATTTGGGGCGATTTAAATGTCATTTTTAGGGATATTTTGGTCGAAAAAGGCTCGGTGTCCGGCTTATTGGCGGCGGCGGCCTAAGCGGATTTGCCTGATGTGGTCGATGTATCAGATGCATCCGACGTAGCGGCGATCGGGGCGATATTTGTGCCACTGGGAATCTGCGTTTCAGGCACGGCATGGCCTTCCACTGTTGGCATTAAGCCGCGCATAATCACCGTCATCACATGCGCCAATTCGCGTTCCAGCTCGGCCAAGGTCTGATTGGTAAAGAGCTGGGCATAGCGATATTTAGTGGTCGCCGCATGCAGCGCAATGGTGGTGGCCGGCACATTATCGACCATAAACTCGCCAGATGCTTGGCCTTCATGCAAAATACGCTGAAAGACACGACGCTCGCGGCGCAGGCTTTCAATTTGAAATTGCGGCCGGTCCGACACAACAATTTGCGCCAACTCAAGGGTTTTGGGCTGGTTTTCAAGTAAATGAAACGTGTAGCGCAGATCGGCAAACACCACCTCTTCGAGGCGTTGACGCGAGGAACGCACCGGACAATCCAGCACCGCCTCAATCACCTCAACCGCGCTCAGCGCCTCGCGCCGCGCGATTTCAACGGCAATATCAATCTTGCCTTTGAAAAAGCGATAAATATTGCCCGGCGACATGGCGCAATCCTCTGCCAATTCGGCAATGGTGGTTTTGGGATAGCCATAATGGCTAAAACGCTCCCGCGCCGCGACAATAATTTTCTCGCGTGTGGTATCTGACTCAGACATGATGCTGGTTTTAGCCCCTTACGAATGAACAATCAATAAATTATTCACTACCCTAGGGCGCGCTATCCACACCCCATCATCAGCCGCTGAGGCGCGCGCGCGCCAAGACACTTGCAAGTTTCCCGACAGGCGGTTAATCGTGAAACAACAGGCCATATGAAGCGGCGGGGCGCGGCGCCTTTTTCCATCCGCGTCGGGAGATATGTTCATGTCTGACGACACGTCTGACCCGCATCACAATCCGCACATCGCCGTGCTGGGCGCCGGTGCTTGGGGCACGGCTTTGGCCTGTGTCTTGGCACAGAAACATGCCCGCGTGCAACTTTGGGCGCATGAGGCCGACACGGTGGCGGCGATTAATCGGCAGCGCGAGAACACGCCGTTTTTGCCCGATGTGCCATTGCCTGAAAATATTCATGCCACCGACCGGCTGGCTGATTTGGCCGATGCCGATATTATTTTAATGGTTGTGCCGGCGCAATTTGCCCGTCCGGTTTTGGCCGAACTGGCCGCTTTGAATGAAACGGCGATGATTGTGCTCTGTGCCAAAGGCATTGAGCGCGACAGCCTGAAGCTGATGTCTGATGTCGCGCTGGACTATGTGAGCGCGGCGCGTTTGGCGGTTTTATCCGGCCCCAGCTTTGCCGGTGATGTGGCGCGCGGCCAACCCACCGCCGTGACTTTGGCCTGCGCCGATGCGGGGCGCGGCGATTGGCTAGCGACACATATCGGTGCAGCGCATTTTCGCCCCTATTTGAGCGATGATATTATCGGGGCTGAAATTGGCGGGGCGATTAAAAACGTGCTGGCCATTGCCTGTGGCATTGTGATGGGCAAGGGGCTGGGCGAAAGCGCGCGCGCCGCCATTACCGCGCGCGGCTTTGTTGAAATGTCACGTTTGGGCGCGGCTTTGGGTGGGCAGGCTGAAACGCTGAACGGCCTGTCCGGCTTGGGCGACCTTATTTTGACCTGCGGCAGTGACAGCTCGCGCAATTTTTCATTGGGTCGTGCGCTTGGCGAGGGGGCTGATGCCGCCACGGTTTTGGGCGCGCGCAATTCCGTATCCGAAGGCGCTATGAGCGCCGCCGCGGTGAGCGCTTTGGCTGAAAAACACGGCCTGGATATGCCGATTTGCCGCGCTGTCGATAATGTGGTGAGCGGCACAAGCAGCGTCGATGACGCCATTTTAAGCTTGCTGGCGCGTCCGTTTACACGCGAAACATAAACCCGAAAAAGGAGAGAGACATGTATTTGATTATGGCCTTTGATAAACCCGATAGCGAAGCCCTGCGGCTTGAAACCCGTCCGGCGCATGTAGAATATGTGATGGCACAGGGCGGCATGCTGCTGGGCGGCCCGTTTATGAGCGATGATGGCACGACCATGATCGGCTCTATGCTGGTGCTGGATACGCAAGACCGCGCCGTCGCCGAAGCCTTTGTTGAAAACGACCCCTATAATAAAGCCGGTCTGTTCTCCAAGGTTGAAGTAAGTCGCTGGAGCCATTTAATCGGCAGCCTGATTGACCCGAATAGCTAAGCCTGTTGCTCAAAGAGAAGCACAGACAGGGGCGCACAGAGACGCGGAGACACAAGCGGAGAGAAATATGGCATATTGGCTTTTTAAATCCGAACCCAATACATGGGGCTGGCAAGACCAGCTAGACCGCAAGGGCAAGGGCGAGCATTGGGACGGGGTGCGCAATTTTCTCGCCAATAAACATATGAAAACCATGAAGCTGGGCGATAAAGGATTTTTTTATCACTCGGTCAATGAGAAGCGCATTATGGGCACGGTTGAGGTGATTAAAGAACATTACCCCGACCATACCGACCCGAAAGGGCGTTTTGGCATGGTTGATATTGTGGCGCTTGAAACCGCCGCCCATCATATCACCTTGGCGGAAATCAAAGCCGACCCGAAATTGGAAAATATGGTGCTGGTGAATAATTCGCGGCTCTCTGTGCAACCGGTGACGGCGCAGGAATGGAAATATGTCTGCAAGCTGGCCGGGCTGAACCCCAATGCCGAGAACCCCTATAGATAACCCCCCTATGGATGAATCCGGCCACAACCCGTCGGCCAATACCGTGCCGGATTGGTGGCCCGCCGAGGCGCGCCAGATTTGTGCGCTGGCCGATATGCCGAAAAATGCCGCGCGCGGCTTTACGCTGACCGGCCCAACCGCGCGCGACCGGCTCGATATTATTATTTGGGCCAATCATGAGCATGAAAATGAGCATGACAATGAGAGCGCAGCGCTCAAAGGCTTTGTCAATAAATGTCCGCATATGGGACTGCCGCTGGAAACTTTTCCCGACCGATTTCTAAACGCCGCCGGTGACCGGCTGATTTGCTCGGCGCATGGCGCGCGCTTTGATGCGGGCGGCGCATGCGTCAGCGGGCCGTGTCAGGGGGCGTCTTTATATAGGCTGGATTTGCGCCTTGAGGGTGGCATGATTATTTTGCCGCCGCAAAAGCCAAATCCCGCTGCCGATTAAACGCCCATCAAGACGACGGCGCAGATGGGAATGCGCCTTGTTTGCGGCGATACGGTTCGATATATTCACCACTTAAATCGATGGAGGCTGAAAAAGCCCGCAAGCGATGAGGGGGGTCACATGTCTGAAGAACAAATTTTTGCCGTGCCGCAAGCCATTGCCGATAAGGCGCTGGTTGATGACGCGCAATATAAGAAAATGTATCAAGCCAGCCTTGATGACCCGGATGCGTTTTGGGCCGAGCATGGCCGGCGTTTGGCGTGGATGACGCCCTATACGAAAGTTAAAAACACCCATTACGGCAAGGATGATGTGTCGATTAAATGGTATGAGGACGGCACGCTGAATGCGTGCGTCAATTGCGTTGACCGCCATTTGCCCGAAAAGGCCGACCAAACGGCGATTATTTGGGAAGGCGATGAACCCAGCGATGACGCCAAAATCACCTATCGGCAATTGCATGAAGAAGTCTGCAAATTTGCCAATGTGCTGAAAAGCCGTGGGGTGAAAAAAGGCGACCGCGTAACGATTTACATGCCGATGATACCCGAAGCCAGCTATGCCATGCTGGCCTGCGCGCGCATTGGCGCGGTGCATTCCGTCGTATTTGGCGGCTTTTCGCCCGACGCTTTGGCCGGACGCATTCTCGATTGCGAAAGCACTTGTGTCATCACTGCCGATGAAGGGGTGCGCGGCGGTAAACATATTCCGCTGAAAGCCAATACGGATGCCGCCTTGGCGCAATGCCCTGATGTCTCCACCGTGATTGTGGTGGCGCGCACGTCAAGCGGCGTGGCCATGCAAGACGGGCGCGATGTCTGGTATCACGAGGCCAAGGCCGCGGTTGATGCTGATTGTCTGGCCGAGGAAATGAACGCCGAAGACCCGCTCTTTATTCTTTATACATCCGGCTCGACCGGCAAGCCGAAAGGCGTCTTGCACACGACCGGCGGCTATATGGTTTATGCCTCCATGACGCACGAATATGTGTTTGATTATAAAGACGGCGATATTTATTGGTGCACGGCTGATGTTGGCTGGGTGACCGGTCATTCTTATATTGTCTATGGGCCGCTGGCCAATGGCGCGACCACGCTAATGTTTGAGGGCGTGCCGAATTATCCGGATAATTCGCGCTTCTGGCAGGTCTGCGACAAGCATCAGGTCACTATTTTCTATACCGCGCCGACCGCTTTGCGCGCCCTGATGCGCGAAGGTGACGGGCCGGTCAAAGCCACCTCGCGCAGCAGCCTGCGCTTGCTAGGCTCGGTCGGTGAGCCGATAAATCCGGAAGCCTGGCTGTGGTATTATAATATTGTCGGCGAGGGCAAAAGCCCGATTGTCGATACATGGTGGCAAACCGAAACCGGCGGCATTCTCATCACGCCCTTGCCCGGCGCCACCGCGCTGAAACCCGGCTCGGCAACGCGGCCTTTCTTTGGCGTCAAACCCATGCTGGTTGATGCTGATGGCAAGGAATTGCAGGGCGCGGCCTCGGGCAATTTATGCATTGCCGATAGCTGGCCCGGGCAAATGCGCTCGGTCTATGGCGACCATAAGCGTTTTATCGACACTTATTTTGTGCAATATCCGGGCACTTATTTCACCGGCGATGGCTGTCGGCGCGACGAAGACGGCTATTATTGGATTACCGGCCGCGTCGATGATGTGCTGAATATTTCCGGCCATCGCCTCGGCACAGCGGAGGTTGAAAGCGCGCTTGTGGCTCATGCCCAAGTGGCCGAGGCGGCTGTCGTCGGCTATCCGCATGATATTAAAGGCCAAGGCATTTATTGCTATGTGACGCTGAATGCCGGTCTTGATGGCGATGAGGATTTGAAAAAGGAATTGGTGCAATGGGTGCGTAAAGAAATCGGCCCGATTGCCTCGCCCGATCTCATTCAATTTGCGCCCGGCCTGCCCAAGACGCGCTCGGGCAAAATCATGCGGCGTATTTTGAGAAAAATCGCCGAGGATGATTTTTCCAATTTGGGCGATACCTCAACGCTGGCCGACCCTGCCGTGGTTGATGATTTGATTGAGAACCGACAAAATCGCGGCGATTGATTTAAGCGCGCTGATTAAGAACACCAGCTGGCGCGCCGCCCGCGATAGGGCTTGGCCAGTTTCTCAGATAAAAGCGCCGCCGATAGGCTGTCGCCGCTCTTCGGTTGCACGCGTGCCAAAACGCGACCGGCATAAGTGCCGTAATGCACGCCGACAAGCTGCGCCCGATTTTCAGCCAGCCATTTGACGGCGAATTTTTTGGCCGCTTGCGCCAGTTCTTTTTCTGCCGCGCATTGGCCCCGCATTTCCGGCGTATCCACGCCTTTTAACCGCACTTTTACATCAACCGTTTGGCCCAGCCATATACGCACACGGGCGCGAAACGTATCGCCGTCAATGACTTCCAAAACCTCGAAGGGGAAAGGCCCGGCCAGCCGCTCTTTAGCCTGTGCACCGCTTGGCATGGCGCAAACCATTAACGCCGCCCATAGGGCGAGATAAATTCTTACTACGCGCATTTCAAAACTCCCTCAACTTTTGGCCTCAGCCCGACATAAGTGTCGGGCCGGGCTACATCCACGATTGCTCGAAGAATCCTGCTTATTTCCCTTACGGGTGTTTTATTTGGCAGAAGACCCGACCCAAGGGTCGGTCTTCGAGCAAATAATAGAATGTAGCCAAGAATAAGTTAACGCGTTTAATAATGCGCTTCTCGCAACCTGTGGTTACAAAACCGATATTTAAAAATCCGACACAATTCCGGCTTTTTCCCAATCGCCATAACGGGTCGGCTCCGGCCCGTCTTGACCGCCCTGTTCTTTCGGGCGCGGCCCGGCTTTCAGCGCGTCGCGCCGCGCGGCGGCCTCGGCCAAGGCTTGTTTTTGAGCGGCTTTT
>JAQWZC010000141.1 GCA_029253645.1 Alphaproteobacteria bacterium
TATCGCTTTCCGGCTTTCACTTCGGTTTTATAGGGCGCTTTCTGCGGACACTCTGCTTGGCTCATAACTTCCTCCATTGCTCCGCCCAATGCTATCCGAATAAGCGGCAATAAAAAAGCCCCGCCGCAAAAAGCACTTGGCAACTTGTTGCCTTAGTGCGCTTTGCGCCAGCGAACGGGCAAAGCGCCGAAGGCGGCCTGGACCATAAAAAAGCCCCGCCCTGTTTCCGGAGCGGGGCTGGTCTTTTTTAGGGGTAACGCCGAACGGCTTCAGCCGTTTGGCGACCCGTTGCGCGGCGCGAGCTTTAGGACAAGCTTGCCGCGCAATTACATTATTGCAAGTTCTCAATAATCGTTACATTGGCCATACCGCCACCTTCGCACATCGTCTGCAGGCCGTATTTACCGCCCTTGCGTTTCAGCGCGTGAACCAATGTTGCCATCAGCTTGGTGCCGGAGCCGCCCAGCGGATGACCCAGCGCAATGGCGCCGCCATGCACATTAATCTTCTCGCCATCGACGCCCAGTTCTTTGCAATAGGCCACCGGCACGGAGCCGAAAGCTTCATTGACTTCAAACAGATCGATATCATCGACTGCCAGACCGGCTTTGTCCAAAGCGCGTTTGGTGGCTGGAATGGGGGCTTCCAGCATCACCACCGGATCGTGACCCATGACAGACAGGTGAATGATTTTGGCCAATGGCTTAACATTGAGTTGTTTCAAACCCTCTTCATTGACAATCATCACGCCCGACGCGCCATCGCAAATTTGGCTTGAAGACGCAGCGGTGATCACGCCGCCTTCGGCCAACAGCTTCACACCCTGAATACCCTCAAGGCTGGCATCGAAGCGAATACCCTCATCGACTTTGTGCACTTCTTTGTCGCCATCTTCATTGGTCACTTCAATCGGCACAATCTCTTCATCAAAAGCACCGGCTTGTGTCGCCGCAATGGCGCGCTCGTGGCTACGATAGGCGTAAGCGTCAATCTCGTCTTTGCCCAGCTCATATTTCTTGGCGACCATTTCGGCACCGGCGAATTGGCTGAACTGCACATCAGGATAACGCTCTTGCATGGCCGGGCTGACGTAAAAGCCGTGGCCTTCTTTGAAGGGCAGAGAAATATTCAGCCCCATTGGCACGCGGCTCATGCTTTCAACGCCGGCGGCGATAACGCAATCCATGGTGCCCGACATCACCGCTTGCGCGGCAAAGTGAATGGACTGTTGGCTTGACCCGCATTGGCGATCAACCGACGTGGCCGGAACGCTTTCCGGCAAGCGCGATGCCAAAACGGCATTGCGGCCAATATTGGCAGCTTGTTCGCCAACTTGGCTGACGCAGCCCATAATCACATCTTCCACCAATTCAGGCGCGGCGCCTGAGCGGTCGAGCAAATCATTAATGACCTTGCCCGCCAAATCGGCCGGATGCCAGTCTTTCAGTTTGCCGTCACGGCGGCCACCGGCGGTGCGCGCGGCGGCGACGATATATGCTTCAGCCATGTTTATCTCCCTTGATCAAATTAGCTGGGGGCACGCTACCAAATCGGTAAGCGACCCGACAAGTGAATTTTTAGAAATACTAAAAGCACGTGCCGCGCGCTGGGGTGGACGTCGACTGCTCAACCAGCCAAACGAATAATTTTCATTTGCACTCTGCGCTCGCCTGCGTAAAGTAGCCTCAGATTTTCTAGGGAGATAAATATGAAAACCCGTATCACTGAACTTTTCAGCATTGAGCATCCGGTCATTCAAGGCGGCATGCACCATGTCGGTTTCGCGGAAATGGCGGCTGCCGTGTCTAATGCCGGCGGCTTGGGCATTATCACCGGCCTGACGCAAAAATTGCCGGAAGATTTGGCCAATGAAATTGCCAAATGCAATGACATGACCGACAAGCCTTTCGGCGTGAACCTGACCTTCTTGCCGGGCTTCGCCAACCCCGATTATCCGGGCTATATTGAGGCGATTATTGCCGGTGGCGTGCGCATTGTAGAAACCGCAGGTCGCAGCCCTGAGCAATATATGCCGTCCATGAAAGAGGCAGGTATTAAAGTCATTCACAAATGCACCTCGGTGCGCCACTCGGTGAAAGCGCAAAATATCGGCTGCGATGCGGTCTCTGTTGACGGCTTTGAGTGCGGCGGTCACCCGGGCGAAGACGATATTCCGAACATGATTTTGCTGCCCCGTGCGGCGGAAGAATTGGACATTCCGTTTGTCGCTTCGGGCGGCATCGGCAACGCCCAACAACTGGTTGCCGCTTTGGCGCTGGGCGCAGATGGCGTGAATATGGGCACGCGCTTTATCGCCACCAAAGAAGCGCCGGTGCACCAAAATGTGAAAGACGCATTGGTTGCCGCATCAGAACTCGACACCACACTGATTATGCGCTCGCTTCGCAACACCGAGCGCGTGCTGAAAAACGAAGCGGTGGAGCGGATTCAAGCCAAAGAGAAAGAGCTTGGCGACGATATTAAGATTAACGACATTATGGATGAAGTCGCCGGTGTCTACCCGAAAATCATGAGCGAAGGCGACATGGATAGCGGCGCATGGAGCTGCGGCATGGTCGCGGGTCTCATTCACGACATTCCGTCTTGCGACGACCTTGTCGGCGGCATGGTGAAAGAAGCTGAAAGCATCATCGCCAAACGCTTGGCTGCATTCGCGGCATAAGCACATGGAAGCTTTACTGCCTTAGTTCGCTTTCCGCCAGCGAACCGCCGGTCGGCGGTGAGTCGGCCAGCGACCTGCCGAGACGAGCAAGCCTTAGACGAAACACAAAGCCTCGCTCGAGAGAGCGGGGCTTTTCTCGTTACGGCGTTACAATATTAAAATCGGTTGGGAATTCGTCGAGGCGGCCGAAGACTTTCATCAACGCCAGCGGATTGCCGCCGACTTTTACATTGCCTTTCACGACTTCCTTCGGAAAGCTGGTCGCTCCCAACGCCACTTGGTTGAACATGGCGCGGGTCAGCGTCAGCGTCGCATCGGGGTTTTTATCCTGCTTGTTCGGGATATTGTTGAGCACGCTATTGTCGAGCGACAGCACAAATTGCTCGCCCGTATCGGTGAAATCGAGATTGATTTTCACCTCCAAATCATCAGCCCCTTCGGGGTTGAAGCGCACCGCCATAAAATCGAGGAACATCGAGGTCGGCACATTCGACACCATGTCGGGGCTGGCCGTGCGCGCGCCACGCGTGACATCAACGCCTGTGCGCAATTCTTTCGCGCCGCTGAGATAGAAATTGCGCCAGGGCCCGCTTTCGGCCTGATAGCCCATTTGCTCATACGCATCGGCCAATAGCGCACGCGCCTGCTTTTTCTTGGGGTGCGCGAAAACATAATGGTTCAGCAATTCCGCCGCCCAGCGATAATCGCCCTTTTGCATGGCGTGTTCCGCATGGCGCATCAGCCCGTCCGGCCCACCCGCGAGATTCATATAATTGCGCGCCCTGCCCTCCGGCGTCAGTGGATTGAGGTTGGCCGGCACGCCATCAAAATAACCGAGATAGAAATTATAAACGGCGCGCACATTATGACTCACCGTGCCATAATAATCGCGATTGTAAAACTCCTGCGCCAGCGAGGGCGGCAGGTCGAGCATGTTAGAAATCTCGGTCGCCGTAAAGCCGTGATTCATCAGCCGC
>JAQWZC010000165.1 GCA_029253645.1 Alphaproteobacteria bacterium
CTCCGCCACGCTAAAAGCACCCGCTTGCCCGAAGGGCAAGCCCGGTGCGCCTTCCGCCTTACCGAAGGGGGGCCAGCGCAGTCATGCCGCAGGCATGACAAGTCGGCAGCTAAAAGCACTTACCGAGCAAAGCGAGGTCTAGTGCGCCTTGCGCCCGCCTTCGGCTTTTCCTAAGCTTTGCCCCTGAATAAGGAGGGCGCTATGCAGGATTTCACAGATAAGGTCGCGGTGATAAGCGGCGGGGTGAACGGCATTGGTTTCGATATTGCCAAAGCACTGGCGCGCGAAAAATGCCATGTCGTAATTGCCGATCTTGACCAAGAAGCCTGCGATGCGGCGGCAGCGGACATCGCCGCCCTTGGCGTCACCACGCTGGGCCATAAATGCGATGTCACCCAACAGGCCGATATTTTGGCTTTGGCCGATGCGGCTTGGTCCAAATTCGGGCGCGTTGATATTTTGTTTAATAATGCCGGTGTCGGCGCGGGCCTCGTCTCATCGCCCAAAATGAGCGATGCCGATTTGCGCTGGATTTTTGAAGTTAATTTTTTCGGCAATTGGCATATGTGCATGGAATTTTTGCGCCGCTTTAAAGCGCAAGACAGTGAGGCGCATATTTGCAATACCGCCTCTGAAAATTCCATTGGCTGGCCGATGCCGCTTATGGCCGGATATAATGCGTCCAAAGCCGCCGTGCTTGGATATACCGGCATGTTGCGCATGGAATTGCCCGACCATATCAGCGTCTCTTTGCTTTGCCCGGGCTGGACGCAAACCGATATTGGCAATTCGGGCACAAGGCGGCCGGAGCAATTTGGCGGCCCGAAAGAGCCGCGCCCGGGCTTTCCTATGGATGGCGATTTTGTGCCCTATGCGGTTGAGACCGTCGGCGCGCATTGTTTGGCCGAGATTAAAAACGGCGCGTTTTATATTTTCCCGCATTATGCGGCGCGCCATTTGGCCGAAGAACGCAATGATGAAATCATTGCCGCTTTTGATGCGCAAACCAGCGCCACGCCGGATTGGCAAAAACACGATACGCGCAGCTTTTTCGAAGCCATGCAGGCCGCGCGCGATAAAAAGGAGTAAGCCCGATGAAAGCCTTAAAGGTAAATGAATTACTGCCCGATTTGGCCGGTGTCGCTTTGGAAGAGGTCGCCACACCCAAACCCGCAAAAGGGGAAGTCTTGGTCAAAATCCGCGCCGCCAGTTTGGGCTTTCCCGATTTCCTGATGACGCATGGCGGCTATCAGCTCAAGCCGCCCGTGCCGTTTTGCCCGGGCATGGAGGGCGCGGGCGAGATTGCCGAGATTGGCGATGATGTCGCGGGCTGGCAGATTGGCGATAAAGTTGTTTGTGGCGGGCTTGGCACATTTGCCGATTATATGGTGATGGCGGCTGACCGTTTGCGCAAAATTCCCGATAATCTCGATTTCGCCAGTGCTGCGGCCACCGGCTCGGCCTATCTCACCGCTTATGTCGGACTGGTGCGGCGCGGGCTTTTGCAAAAAGATGAATGGCTTTTAGTGCATGGCGCAGCGGGCGGCGTCGGGCTGGCGGCGGTTGATTTGGGCAAGCATTTGGGCGCGAAAATCATCGCCACCGCCTCATCGGACGCCAAGCTGAAAATCATTGAAGAGACCTTTAGCCCCGACGCCGTGCTGAATGTGAATGACGGGTTTCGCGAGCGCGTGAAAGAACTGACCGGCGGCGGCGCAGATTTGATTTATGATCCGGTCGGCGGCGATGTGTTTGATGAAAGCGTGCGCTGTATTGGCTGGGATGGCCGCCTTTTGGTCATTGGGTTTGCCGATGGGCGCATTCCGCAAATTGGCGTTAATATGCCTCTGATTAAGGGCTTTTCCGTGGTCGGTGTGCGGGCCGGAGAATATGGCCGCCGCAATCCGGAAAAAGGGGCTGAAAATCAAGATGCGGTTTGGCGTTTGGCGGCGGAGGGCAAAATTACCCCGCATGTGCATGCACAAATTCCACTGGCTGAGTGGCGCGACGGCTTTGCCATGATGGCCAAGCGCGAAATTGTCGGGCGGGTGATATTCACCCCGCATGATTAAAATCCGCGACGCTAGTTTTTATCGAGATAAGCGATAATGGCATCAGCCGCTTCATCGGCGCTGAGCTCGGTCGTATTGACAATAATCTCAGGCGCTTCGGGCGGCTCATAGGGGCTGTCAATGCCGGTAAAGTTTTTCAACTCACCGGCGCGGGCTTTTTTATACAAGCCCTTCACATCGCGACGCTCGGCAATATCCAACGGCGTATCGACATGCACTTCAATAAAATCACCCGCCGGCACCAGCGCGCGCACCATATCGCGCTCGGCACGGAAGGGTGAGATAAAGGCGGTTAGCACAATCAAACCGGCATCGCTCATCAGCTTGGCGACCTCGCCAATGCGGCGGATATTTTCAATGCGGTCGGCATCGGTAAAGCCCAAATCCTTATTCAGACCATGGCGCACATTATCGCCATCGAGCAGGAATGTGTGTTTGCCATTGGCGTGAAGTTTTTTCTCCAGCCCATTGGCAATGGTCGATTTGCCCGAACCGGACAGACCGGTGAACCAGAGGATTTTCGGGCGTTGGCCCTTAAGCTCTGCATGGGCGGTGCGGTCAATATCCACCGCCTGCCAATGAATATTATGCGCGCGGCGCAGGGAAAAATGCAGCATGCCCGCCGCCACTGTGGCATTGCTGATTTTATCAATCAGCACAAAACTGCCGAGCTTTTGGCTCTCGGCAAATGGCGCAAAAACAATCGGCCGGTCAGTGGCCAATTCGACAACGCCAATTTCATTCAGCCCCAAATCGGCGGCGGCCAAATGCTCCATATTATTGACATTCACCGCATATTTCGGCGTTTGAATACGCGCCGAGACGGCCTGTGTGCCAAGACGCAATTCATAAGCGCGCCCGGGCAGCATGGCGGTCTCATCCATCCAAACCAGACTGGCCTCAAAACGGTCAGCCGCCAATGGCGGATTATCGGCAGCGGCAATCACATCGCCGCGCGAGCAATCAATTTCATCGCTCAAGGTCAGCGTCACCGATTGACCGGCCACGGCTTCGGGCAGGGTCGCCAGCGTGCCGTCAGAGGCCATGGTGACAATCTCTTTCACCGTGCTGGTTTTGCCCGATGGCACAATGCGGATTTTATCGCCGGGCTTGACCGTGCCGCCGGCGAGGCGACCTGAAAAGCCGCGAAAATCCAAATTCGGACGATTGACCCATTGCACCGGCATGGCGAAAGCGGCATTTTGCGCGGCATCCTCAGCCAGTTCCACCGTCTCCAAATGCGGCAGCAAGGCCGGGCCTTGATACCAGGGCGTATGGGGGCTTTTATCGGTGATATTATCGCCCGCCAGCCCTGAAATGGGTATCGCCAATGGCGGCACCAAATTGAGGGAAGCGGCAAAATCCGCAAAATCAGCAACAATCTCGTCAAAGCGCGCTTGGTCGAAATCAACCAAATCCATTTTATTGACGGCCAGCACAATATGTTTAATGCCCAGCAAGTGAACCAGATACGCATGGCGGCGGGTCTGCGTTAAAATGCCTTGGCGCGCATCCACCAACAAAACGGCAAGGTCGGCGGTGGACGCGCCGGTCACCATATTGCGGGTATATTGCTCATGGCCCGGCGTATCGGCGACAATGAATTTGCGTTTCTCAGTGGCGAAAAAACGATAAGCGACATCAATGGTGATGCCCTGCTCGCGCTCGGCCGCCAGCCCGTCCACCAAAAGCGCAAAATCAATTGCCTCGCCCTGTGTGCCGGATTTTTTCGACGCCGCTTCCAAAGCGCTGAGCTGGTCGTCAAAAATCATTTTACTGTCATAAAGCAAGCGCCCGATAAGCGTGGACTTGCCGTCATCAACACTGCCGCAGGTGATGAAACGCAGCATGGTTTTTTCTTCATGCGCCGCCAAATAGGCTTCAATATCTTGGCCAATTAACGCCTCGGCCTGATAGCTCTTATCATCGACCATCAAAAATAACCCTGCTGTTTTTTCTTTTCCATAGACGCGCCGGTATCATGGTCAATGGCGCGGCCCTGTCGCTCTGAGGTGGTGGTCAGAAGCATTTCTTGAATGACCTCATTCAAGCTCGCCGCCTCGCTTTCCACAGCGCCGGTCAGCGGATAGCAGCCCAAAGTGCGAAACCGCACCGAGCGCATTTGCGGCTCTTCGCCGGGCTTGAGCGGAAAGCGCTCATCATCAACCATCAGCAATAGCCCATCGCGCTCAACGGTCGGGCGCGGGGCGGCAAAATAAAGCGGCACAATCTCGATATTTTCCAGCCTGATATATTGCCAAATATCCAGCTCAGTCCAATTCGACATGGGAAAAACCCGCATGCTCTCGCCTTGCGCTTTACGCGCATTATAAAGCGACCATAATTCAGGGCGCTGGCTTTTCGGATCCCATTGATGATTTTCGCTGCGAAAAGA
The DNA here is from genome assembly GCA_029253645.1 of Alphaproteobacteria bacterium. Classification (GTDB taxonomy): domain Bacteria; phylum Pseudomonadota; class Alphaproteobacteria; order RS24; family RS24; genus UBA8337. The sequence continues at coordinate 4,468 of JAQWZC010000165.1, forward strand.
AAACACCCGCTCCTTGGCGCGTGATTTTTCTTCATCGCGCCGCGCCCCGCCAAAGGCCGCGTCAAAGCCATATTTATCGAGCGCTTGCTTCAGCCCCTCGGTCTTCCACATATCCGTATGCAGCGCGCCATGGTCAAACGGGTTAATGCCCTGCGCCTCGGCTTCCGGATTTTTATGCACCAACAATTCCATGCCCGCATCCTTGGCGGCTTTTTCGCGCAATTTATACATGTCTTGGAATTTCCACGTCGTATCGACATGCAAAAGCGGAAATGGCGGCGGCGAAGGAAAAAACGCCTTTTTGGCGACATGCAGCATGGCCGCGCTGTCTTTGCCGACAGAATAAAGCATGACCGGATTTTCGGCTTGCGCGACCACTTCGCGCATAATCTCAATGCTCTCGGCTTCTAATTGTTGTAAATGGGTCAGGCTGGGCATGATTTTTAAGGCCTTATATCAAAAACTGCCCCTCTCTATCGCATAATTAACAACATTTCAATGGTATTTATTATTAATTACATTTCTATTTGTATTAATAAGGTCAAAGCCTCATACGGCAAAGCCAAAGCCTGCGCCCGTGATTGTTTCAATGTCGGTTTTACGCTCCGGTTTTTGTGACTTGACTTGAGCGTTTGCTTGCGTATATTCGCCGCTTAATTGCCGCTCAGGGCTGGTTTTGGCGCGCGCGGTATAAATATTTACGAAGGTGGACAAACCGATGTACGCAGTTATTCGCACCGGCGGCAAACAGTATCGTGTTGCAAAAGACGATATTATCGCCATTGAAAAGCTTGAGGGCAAAGCCGGTGATAAGGTAAAATTTGACGAGGTTCTGATGCTGGGCGAAGCCGGTAAAGAGCCGAAAATCGGTGAGCCTATGGTTGCCGGTGCCAGTGTGACAGCCGAAGTGCTGGAGCAAGCGCGCGCCGATAAAATCAGCGTCATCAAGTTTAAGCGTCGCAAAAACTACCACCGCAATAAGGGACATCGCCAGCATGAAACCGTGCTGAAGATTACCGATATTTCAGCCAAAGCTGCTGCCAAAAAGGCCGCCCCTAAAGCTGAAGCAGCCGACGACGCGGCAGAGGAGTAAGATAAATGGCTCATAAAAAGGCAGGCGGTTCATCCCGCAATGGTCGCGATAGTGCCGGTCGTCGTCTTGGCGTCAAAAAATTTGGCGGCGAGCACGTTATTCCGGGCAATATCATCATTCGCCAGCGCGGTACCAAATGGCACCCGGGCGATAATGTCGGCATTGGCAAAGACCATACGATTTTCGCCGTGATTGAAGGCAATGTGCAATTCTCACAAAGCCGCGGCGGACGCACAGTCGTCTCGGTTGCCCCATTGGCCGAAGCGGCAGAATAACGGGCACAAGCATTGTTGGATGATGGCCCGAAACGAGCGGTCATGCGAAATAAGGGAGATGACCGAAACGTCATCTCCTTTTTTGTTTATCAGGCTTTTTGATTTTCCAGCAAATGCCGTTAATTTGAAGCCAGAGGATTAAAAGATGAAATTTCTCGACCAAGCGAAAGTTTATATTCGCTCCGGCGATGGCGGTGCGGGCTGCGTGTCGTTTCGGCGCGAGAAATATATTGAATTTGGCGGGCCGGATGGCGGCGATGGCGGCCGCGGCGGCGATGTGATTGTCGAATGTGTCGATGGGTTGAACACGCTGATTGATTATCGCTATCGCCAGCATTTCAAAGCCGGTGTCGGTGTGCATGGCATGGGGCGCAATCGCTCGGGCGCGGACGGGCCTGATAAAATTCTCGCCGTGCCGGTCGGCACGCAAATTTTTGCCGAGGATAATGAAACCCTATTGGCCGATTTAACCGCCATTGGCCAGCGCACGGTTTTGGCCACGGGCGGCAATGGCGGCTTTGGCAATGCGCGCTTTAAAGGGCCCGTCAATCAATCGCCCCGCCATGCCAATCCGGGCCAAGAAGGGCGCGATGCGTGGATTTGGCTGCGCCTTAAATTAATTGCCGATATCGGTCTCATTGGCCTGCCCAATGCCGGTAAATCGACCCTGCTCGCCTCAATGAGCCGCGCCAAGCCGAAAATTGCCGATTATCCGTTCACCACTTTGCATCCTAATTTGGGTGTGGTTGGCCCGCCCGACAGAAAAGCCGGACGCGAATTTGTTATGGCTGATATTCCGGGTCTGATTGCCGGTGCGGCTGACGGTGCCGGTCTCGGCCATCGGTTTTTGGGCCATGTTGAGCGTTGCGCCGCCTTGCTGCATTTGATTGACGCCACACAAGACGATGTGGTGGCGGCCTATCACACCATTCGCACCGAGCTGGCCGCCTATGATGACGGGCTGGCTGCGAAAAAAGAATTGATTGCCCTGACCAAAACCGACGCGCTTGTGCCCGAACAGGTGGCGGCGTTACGCGCCGCCTTAACGGCCGAAACAGATAGTGAAAATGCGGGCCCCGTTATGGCGATTTCAGCCGTGAGTGGCGATGGCTTGCAAAAGCTGTTTGATAGGCTGGCCGGACAGATTGATGCCGAAAACGACACGGCCCCGCAAGCCGGTGACAGCACAGACGCGGCAGATGAGACAGAAGCGACAGACGGGCAAGAGGCCCAACAAAGTGCCGACAGCCCCGGCGGCTGGCACCCTTTGCAGGAGCAATAAAATGCGCCGCGAGATTGAAAATGCCCAGACGCTGGTCGTCAAAATCGGCTCCTCTTTGCTGCTCGACGATGATGCGCTGAACCATAAATGGCTGGCCGCCATGGCCGCCGATTTGGCGACTTATCACGCAGCCGGTAAGCGCTTGATTATTGTCACCTCAGGGGCGGTATCCTTGGGCCGCGTGGCGCTTGGCTTTGTGCGCGATGGCGTGACCCGCGAGCAGATGAGCCTTGAACAAAGCCAAGCCGCCGCCGCCGCCGGTCAAATTGAATTGGCGCAAGGCTGGCGCGCCGCTTTGGGTGAAAAGGGCTTGGCCGCCGCGCAAATTTTGCTGACGGCAGAGGATACTGAACAACGCCGCCGCTATTTAAATGCCCGCCAAACCTTGACCACCTTATTGGCGCAAGGAGCCGTGCCGGTGATTAATGAAAATGATACGGTCGCCACGCAAGAATTGCGCTATGGCGATAATGACCGTTTGGCGGCGCGTGTCGCGGCTATGGTGTCGGCGGATTGCCTGCTTTTATTATCCGATATTGACGGGCTTTATGATGCCAATCCAACACAAGATAAAGACGCTCACTTTATTGATAGCGTGACCCAAATTGACGCGCATATTGAGGCCATGGCCGGTGGCACAGGCTCCAGCCACGGCTCGGGCGGCATGGTAACCAAATTGCAAGCGGCAGAAATCGCCCAAGGCGCAGGCTGTCATATGGTGCTCGCCAGCGGGCGCGCGCAAGCCCCGCTCAGTGCCCTGGCCAAGGGTGCGCGCTCGACTGTCTTTTTGGCGCATGACAATCCCCATAGCGCCCGAGCCGCGTGGATTGCCGGTAGCTTGCAGCCCGGTGGCGCATTGCATCTTGATGCCGGTGCGGTGGCGGCGTTGCGGGCCGGTAAATCGCTTTTGCCGGTCGGGCTGACCGGCTTGGACGGGCATTTTGAACGCGGCGATTGTGTCGCCTTGCTGGGGCCGGATGGGCAAGAAATCGGCCGCGGCCTGTCTGCCTATGCAAGCGCACAAGCACAGCGTATGGTTGGTTTGTCGAGCGAGGCCGTGCAAGAGACATTGGGCTATCGCGGGCGCGATGAAATGGTGCACCGCGATGATATGGTGTTGCACGCCGCGCAACATGAACAGGATTGATAAAATGGGTGACGCAAAATGAGTGAAGCGCAAAACCTCGATACGGATTTAGCCGCCATGATGGCCGGGCTGGGCGTGAAAGCGCGCCATGCCGGTCGCCAATTGGCCATCGCCCCGACGGCGGCCAAAAATACCGCTTTGCAAAATGCCGCCAATGAACTGCGCGCCGATGCCGCCAATATCATCATCGCCAATCAAGAAGATATGAAACTGGCCGAGGCGCAAAATGTCGGCGCCGCACGGCTTGACCGCATCATGCTGGATGAGGCGCGCCTTGAGGGCATTGCCCAAGCCTTGGAAGCCATTATCGGGCTGGATGATCCGGTCGGCCAAACCATGGCCCAGTGGCAGGTTGATAGCGGGCTGGACATTACCCGTGTGCGTGTGCCCTTGGGGGTGATTGGCGTGATTTATGAAAGCCGCCCCAATGTGACGGCAGACGCCGCCGCCCTGTGCCTGAAATCGGGGAATGCGGTGATTTTGCGCGGCTCGTCCGAAATTCAAAATTCGGCGCGGCTCATTCATGGCTGCTTTGCCCGCGCCCTTGAGGCGGCAGGTCTTGATGAGCATTGCGTGCAAATTGTTGATACGCCCGACCGCGCCGCGGTCGGCATGATGCTGGCCGGTCTGGACGGCAATATTGATATTATCGTGCCGCGCGGCGGCAAGGGCTTGGTCGGGCGCGTGCAAGACGAAGCGCGTGTGCCGGTTTTCGCCCATCTTGATGGCGTGTGTCATGTTTATGTCGATGCCGCCGCCGAATTGGATATGGCGCGCGAGATTGTGCTGAACGCCAAAATGCGCCGCACCGGTATTTGCGGCGCGGCGGAAACCCTATTGGTCGATGCGGCCTGCGCCGAGACGCATTTGGCCCCGATTATTTCTGCCCTTTTGGAAGCCGGTTGCGCCGTGCGCGGCGATGCGGTGGCGCAAAAAGCCGATGCGCGGGTCAGCGCAGCCGCGGAAAATGATTGGTATGAAGAATATCTCGATGCGGTGATTGCGGTGAAAACCGTTGCCGGTCTGGATGAAGCGGTGACGCATATCGCGCAATATGGCTCGGGCCATACCGAAGCCATTGTGACCGCCAATAGTGACACGGCGGCGGCGTTTTTAAACTGCGTTGACAGCGCCATTGTGATGCATAACGCCTCCACCCAATTTGCCGATGGCGGCGAGTTTGGCATGGGCGCAGAGATTGGCATTGCCACCGGACGCTTTCATGCGCGCGGCCCGGTCGGGCTGGAGCAATTGACCAGCTTTAAATATGCCGTGCGCGGCAATGGCCAGACGCGCCCCAAATAGCCCATGCAAAAACCCGCCCCGCCCAAATTTTTCCCCGGTGCCAAAATTGCCCTTTTTGGCGGCAGTTTTGACCCGCCGCATCAGGGCCATGCTTTGCTCGCCAAGGCGGCATTGCGCAAGCTGGGTGTGGATTATGTTTGGTGGCTGGTCAGTCCGCAAAATCCATTGAAAAACCATAAGCCCCAAAACATGGAAACCCGCCTGGCCGAAGTCCGAGATTTGGCCGGTGCCAACACCGAGGCGCGGCGTTTTATCGTGACCGATGAAGAGACGCGGCTGGGCACGCAATTTGCCATTGATACGGTGCAGGCTTTGCAAACCGCTTACCCGCATGTCGATTTTATTTGGCTGATGGGTGCTGATAATTTGGCGCAATTGCATCGCTGGAAAAATTGGCAGGATTTAATGGCGGCCATTCCCATTGCGGTTTATCCGCGCCCGGGCTTTGCCCATAAAGCCGCCCTCTCACCCGCCGCTCGCGCCTTTGAGCAAGCCCGTCTTCCGACCGCCGCGGCCGCGCAATTGGCCGATTATCAAGCACCGGCTTGGCTGATATTGGACGGCGCGCGCTCCTCGCTGGCCTCCTCGCGCTTGCGTGCCGACGGACAAAATAACAGCGTCAAAAAGGACGATTGAATTGGCGCGCCATTATGGGCTATTCTCATTTTGTGGTAACTGATTGCCACACTAATCGCGTCAAGCACAGTGAGGATACGCTCTGACTGACAAGCAGCCACCGGCAAAAACGAAACGCCCCGATATGGAAGAGGGCGAGCTTCACCAAATGGTTCTGACCAGCCTTGATGATGATCTGGCGCAGAATATTGTCACCATAAATTTAAGTGGAAAATCGGCTTTGGCCGACCATATGGTCGTGGCCACAGGCCGCTCGAAACGTCATGTCAGCGCGCTGGCCGACCATCTTTTGCGTAAGCTGAAAGAAAATGGCGAGAAAAATATCCGCACGGAAGGCCAAAAAACCGGCGATTGGGTTTTGGTCGATGCCGGCGATGTCGTGGTGCATATTTTTCGCGAAGAAGTGCGCGAGTTTTACGGCATTGAAAAAATGTGGGCCACTGATGCTGAGACCAAAAGCTATAATCCCGATGCCGAAAAACATTCGGCCGGTCTGACTGCGTAACACCGATGCGCCTAAGCCTCTTGGCTGTCGGTTCCATGCGCGGCGCGACGGAAGCGCCTCTTTACAATGATTATGCCTCGCGCATTAAAAAAAGCGGCCGCGCCATTGGCTTGGACGGGCTGCACCTCACCGAGATTAAAGACCATCATGACGCGGCGGCCAAATTGCATGCGGCCATAGACGCGCATAAGGGGTTTTGCATTTTCCTGGATGAAGGCGGCGAGAATTGGACGAGCCGCCACATAGCTGACAGGCTGGGCCATTGGCGCGACACAAATCGCGGCGATGCGCTTTTTGTCATCGGCCCGGCTGACGGATTGAGCGATGATTTAAAGGCGCGCGCCGATATCACCCTCTCCATGGGCAAAATGACCTGGCCGCATATGTTGGCCCGCGTCATGCTGGCCGAACAATTATGGCGCGCCATTTCCATTTTAACCGCGCATCCTTATCATCGGGATTGATATGAAACGCGCCCTCCCCCTGATACTCATGCTGCTTATTGCGCCGGTTTGGGCGCAAGATAAGACGCCGCGCGACACCGACCAAAAAAAGCTCGACGCGCTCAATGCCGAAATCGAAAATCGGAAAAACCGCCAAGCCACATTAAAAGCCGCGGCAGCGCAGCTGCGCGAGCAGCAAAAGGCCCTGCAAAGGCGCACCATTGCGCTGGCCCGCGACCTGCAAAATATTGATGCCGAGCGCGACCGCTTGGAAGACCGCTTGGCCGAATTGGCCGTGACCGAAAATCAATTTGATGAGGCGTTACAAAATGATCGCGCCGCTTTGGCCCGCTTGCTGGCCGGATTACAGGCCATGCAAAAACAACCCGCACCGGCCTTTGCCGTGCATGCCGAGGACGCGCTTTCGGCTGTGCAAGGCGCGGTTGTGATGGCGGCTGTCGTGCCCGGCATGCAAGAACGCGCCGATGAATTGCGCGACCGTTTGACCGAATTGGCCGCCTTGCGCACCCGCATGGACCGCCAGTCAGAGGCCTTGATTACCGCCGAGCAAGATGCTGCGACGGCGCGCGCCGATTTGGATAAAGCGCTGCGCGATAAGGCGGCGGCTGAGAAGAAAACCCGCCTTGCTGCGGCGCGTGAGGCCGAAGCCATTGCGCGTTTGGTGGCCGAGGCGCGCGATTTGCGCGATTTATCACGCCGCCTTGAAACCCGCACGGCGGGACGCTTTAAGGGCAGTGCCTTTGGCGATGCGCGGGGGCTGTTGCCCCTGCCCGTGACCGGTCAAGTGGTCGCCGGTTTTGGCCAGCGCAATGAAAATGGTGTGCGCCAGCAAGGCTTGTCAATTTCAGGCCGCCCGGGGGCCCAAATAAACGCGCCCTATGATGGGCTGGTTTTATATAGCGGGCCGTTTCGCCAATATGGAGAGATTGTCATCATCTCATTGGCTGACGGCTTTCAGATGATATTGGCCGGATTGGCCGATAGCGGGGTTTATGTCGGGCAAGAGATTCTTGCCGGTGAACCGGTGGGTGTTCTCTCAGGCACACAATCGCATGAAAATCACCATTTGGGGTCTTCGACTTCGGGCCGCAGTCAGCTATATATGGAATTGAGATTTGATGGTCGGCCCATTGATCCGTCCCCTTGGTTAAAAGCCGAGAATGAAACGGGCTAACGGGCAGGCGAAAGGATAAGAATATGCTCATATCAGCACGCATTATGCGCCACGCGCGCCGGTTTATCTGGGCGCTGGTTTTATCGACCCCGCTTATTATTGCGGGCAGCCCGGCGTCCAGCGAAAAGCGGCTCGACGAGCAGGAACTTTATAATCAACTGACCCTATTTGGCGATGTATTGGAGCAAGTGCGCCGCAATTATGTCGATGCGCCCTCTGATAAGGAACTTATCGAGGCCGCTCTGTCGGGCATGATGGCATCGCTTGACCCGCATTCGGCTTATTTGCCGCCGAAGAATTTCGAGGATATGCAGGTTGAGACCAAAGGCGAGTTTGGCGGACTGGGCATTGAGGTGACGATGGAAAACGGCTTGGTGAAGGTCATTGCGCCGATAGATGACACACCGGCCAGCCGCGCCGATATGCGCCCCAATGATTTAATATCCGAGCTGGACGGCAATCCGGTTTTGGGCCTCACCCTGTCGGAAGCGGTGGAGCTGATGCGCGGTGAAAAAGGCAAACCCATCACGCTGACCGTATTGCGCGAGGGCGAAAAAGAGCCGCTGGAGATTGTCATTATTCGCGACACCATCCGTATTCGCGCCGTGCGCACACGCATTGAGGGGCCGGATAAAAACATCGCCTATATTCGTCTGACGACTTTTAACTCGCAGACCACAAAGAATTTGAAAAAAGCCTTTAACAGCCTGCCCGCCGAAATTGGCACGCAAAAACTCGCCGGATATATTATTGACCTGCGCAATAATCCGGGCGGTTTGCTGCGCGAAGCCATTTCGGTTTCTGATACCATGCTGGACCGCGGCGAGATTGTTTCGACCCGTGGCCGCAATGAGGATGACAGCTCGCGCTTTTCGGCGCGGCGCGGTGACATGGCGCGCGGCCTGCCGATTGTCGTGATGATAAATGGCGGCTCGGCCTCCGCCTCAGAGATTGTCGCCGGTGCGCTGCAAGACCATCATCGTGCGGTGATTATGGGCACACAAAGTTTCGGCAAAGGCTCGGTTCAATCCATTATGCCGCTCGGCAATGATGGCGCGCTGCGTATGACCACGGCGCGTTATTTCACCCCATCGGGCCGCTCCATTCAGGCCAAGGGCATTACCCCCGATATTATTGCCGAGCAAGAATTGCCTGAAGAATTGCAAGGCCGCGAAGGTCGCCGCGAGGCGGATTTGCGCGGGGCATTGGATGGCAAGGATATTGACGGCTCCTCCAATGGCGGTGCGTCTCAGGCCGGAGAAGAGAAAAAACGTAAAAACCCGATTGCCTTTATTCCGCCCAAGCCGGAGGACGATAAGCAATTACAAGATGCCATTCGCCTGCTCATTGGGTTGCGCGAAACGGCCAGCGCGACAAATGCACCCAATTCTTAAAAAGGCACAAATATGACGGCCTATGAAGTCCCGAATTTTCCGCCCGACCATATTGCGCATCAATTGGGCTGGAGGCCTTGCGCCGGTATTGCGCTGTTTAATGCGGCGGGAAAAGTATTTTGCGGCAAACGACGCCCGCTTAATCTGCCCGACGATGCGCCCTTATGGCAATTGCCCCAGGGCGGGATTGATGCGGGCGAAGCGCCGCTGAGCGCTGCCTTTCGCGAATTGGCCGAGGAGACCGGCATTCGCTCGGCCAAGCTGATTTATGAATTGCCCGATTGGCTGCGCTATGATTTGCCCGATGCACTTATCGGCACGGCGCTGAAAGGCCGGTTTCGCGGGCAAAAGCAAAAATGGTTTGCCATGCAATTTACCGGCACGGATGATGAGATTGACCTCGCCGCGCATAGCCAGATTGAATTTGACGATTGGGCTTGGCGCAGTTTGGACGATTGCGTGGCCGATGTGATTGCGTTTAAAAAGCCGATTTATCAGCAATTGGCGACACGGCTTGCCCATTTGCCGGCGGCGCGCCCCGCCCCATCGGACTAAGGCGAGAGGCTCACCGCAGATGGATAGCGCCCTCCCCCTGATTGATTTCGCCACTTTTGAAAACGGCACAAGCGCCCAACGCGCGCGCATTGCCGCCGAGATTGGCGCGGCGTGTCGCAGTGACGGGTTTTTCGCTCTGGCCAATCACGGCATTACGGCGGCCAGCATTGATGCCGGTTTTGACATGGCGCAAAAGTTTTTCGACCTTCCCGAAAGCGAAAAAGCGGCCATTGCGATTGACCGCTCGGCCTGTCATCGCGGTTGGTTTGGGCGCGGTGCTGAGGTGTTGGATAAAATCGGCCAGCCAGAGGGCGACCGCAAAGAAGGGTTGAAAATCGGGCGCGACCTGCCGCCCGAGCATCCGCGCGTCAAAGCCGGTGTGCCCTTGCATGGCCCCAATCAATGGCCCGCCGAAAGCGGCAAGATTGCAGGCTTTCGCGCCATTATGCAGACGCTTTATGCCGATTGCGAAAAGCTGTCGCGCCAGCTTATGCAGGCTTTTGCGCTATCCCTCGGCCTGACGCCCACACATTTTGATGATTGGTTAAGCGCGCCCATGGCGACTTTGGGGCCGTTGCGCTATCCACCCTCTGAGGTGGCTCAAGATGATGGCCAAGATGAAAGCCTCTTATCGGCGGGGGCGCATACGGATTTTGGTTGTCTGACCCTGCTGTTTCAGCATGATGCGCCGGGTCTTGAAATTCAAAACGCGCAAGGTCAATGGCGCCCAGTGCCGCTGATGCGCCAGAATGTGGTGGTGAATATTGGCGATATGATGCAGCACTGGACCGGCGGGCAATACGCTTCAACCGTGCATCGCGTGGTTAATCGCAGCGCCCAGACGCGCCATTCCATTGCTTATTTTTTCGACCCTGATCCGGATACGGATTTATCGCCCCTGCCCGGATGCGGCCGCATTGATGCGCCGCCGCGCACGGCCTTGTCGCATTTACTCGCCAAGATTGGCGACAGTTTCGATTATATCGAGACGCCATAAAAAAAGGGCCATAGCGGCGCGTTTTTATCTCATAGCAGCATCAGCCTGTTAATCGCCAACCGTCTCCGCCAGCACGGTGACACCTTCGGGCGTCACATCGACGAAACCGCCATCCAGCTCAAAATCTTGCGTCTTTCCGTCATTTTCGACCGTCAGCGTTCCGGCCCGCAACATCGCCATAAAGGGCGCATGTTTCGGCAGCACGCCAAAATCGCCTTCCGCGCCCGGCACTTGCACCGCATCGACTTCTGCCGACAGCACCAGCCGCTCGGGACTGACCAGATCTAATTTCAGCTTATCAGCCATGCCTCAATTCCTTACGCTGCTTCCGCAGCCATTGTTTCAGCTTTGGCAATCGCATCTTCAATTGTGCCGACCATATAAAAAGCCGCTTCCGGCAAATCATCATAATCGCCGGCGCACAGGCCTTTAAAGCCTTTAATCGTGTCGGCCAAATCAACCAAAATGCCCGGCGAACCGGTAAAGATTTCAGCCACATGGAAAGGCTGTGACAAGAAACGCTCGATTTTACGCGCGCGGTTCACCACCAGCTTGTCTTCTTCCGACAATTCATCCATGCCTAAAATGGCAATAATATCTTGCAGCGATTTATATTTTTGCAAGATTTCCTGCACTTCACGCGCCACTTGATAATGCTCGTCACCGACAACACGCGGCTCGAGAATACGGCTGGTTGAATCAAGCGGGTCAACCGCCGGATAAATACCTTTTTCCGAAATCGCCCGCGACAGAACCGTCGTCGCATCCAAATGCGCAAAAGACGCGGCCGGAGCCGGGTCAGTCAAATCATCCGCCGGCACATAAATCGCCTGCACTGAGGTGATGGAGCCTTTGGTCGTCGTCGTGATGCGCTCTTGCAGCGCGCCCATATCCGTGGCCAAAGTCGGCTGATAGCCCACAGCGGACGGGATACGTCCCAGCAGGGCCGATACTTCAGAACCGGCTTGGGTGAAGCGGAAAATATTATCGACAAAGAACAACACGTCTTGACCTTCATCGCGGAAGTTTTCCGCAACCGTCAAACCGGTCAGCGCCACACGCGCGCGCGCGCCGGGCGGTTCATTCATTTGGCCATAAACCAGCGCGCATTTTGAACCTGCGCCGCCTTTTTCCACATTCACGCCGGATTCAATCATTTCCCAATAAAGGTCATTGCCTTCGCGGGTCCGCTCGCCGACACCGGCAAATACGGAATAGCCGCCATGCGCTTTGGCAACATTATTAATCAGTTCCATAATCAGAACCGTTTTGCCCACACCGGCACCGCCAAACAGGCCGATTTTACCGCCCTTGGCATAAGGTGCCAGCAGGTCAACCACTTTAATGCCGGTGACCAGCAGCTCGGATTCGGTTGATTGCTCAACAAATTCCGGCGCTTCTTGGTGAATGGCGCGAGTGTCTTTCGCCTCGACCGGACCGGCTTCATCGACCGGTTCGCCAATCACGTTAATGATGCGCCCCAAAGTCGCTTCGCCGACCGGCACGGAAATCGGTGCGCCCGTATCCGTGACTTCTTGTCCGCGCACCAGACCCTCACTGGAATCCATCGCAATGGTGCGCACAGTGCGCTCGCCCAAATGCTGCGCCACTTCCAGAACCAGACGAATATCGCCATTTTTGGTTTCCAGCGCGTTCAGAATTTCCGGCAATTCGCCGTCAAACTGCACGTCAACAACAGCGCCGATGACTTGGCTAATCTTGCCCGTTCCCGTTGATTTCTGCTTTGCCATAATCTTGTCCTCGTCCTTTTCCTATCCCTAAAGCGCTTCGGCGCCCGAGATAATTTCAATCAATTCCTTGGTAATTTGAGCCTGACGCGATCGGTTATAAGTAATGCTCAGACTGTCAATCATTTCGCCCGCATTGCGCGTGGCATTATCCATCGCGCTCATCCGTGCGCCCTGCTCACTGGCGGCGTTTTCCAAAAGCGCGCGCAAAATTTGCACAGCGATATTGCGCGGCAAAAGCGCCTCGAGAATTTCATTTTCTTCCGGCTCATAATCATAAGCCGCACCCTGCAATGTATCGCCCATATCCGATGCCTCGGCCGCATCAAAACTGGCCGGAATAATTTGCAAACCGGTGGGGATTTGGCTGATGACGTTTTCAAAGCGCGAATAATATAATGTGCACACGTCAAAGCCGTCCGCGTCAAAATCACTGAGTACTTGCGCGGCCACTTCTTGGGCTTGGTCATAGCCGATATTTTTCAGGCCCTGATAGGTAATCGGTGCGCGCAATTCAGCGCTGAAATAACGTTTCAGCACATCATGGCCTTTGCGACCGACGCATAAAATCTCGACCTTTTTGCCGTCGCTTATCAGCTTTTTCGCATCCTGACGCGCCAGACGCGCAATGGATGAGTTAAAGCCGCCGCACAGGCCGCGTTCGGCGGTTGCCACAATCAGCAAATGACGCTGCTCGCTGCCCGTTCCGGCCAGCAGTTTCGGCGCACTTTCCGCATCGGTAATGCCGGCGGCCAGATTGCTCAATACCGCGCCCATGCGGTCAGCATAGGGACGCGCCGCTTCCGCCGCTTCTTGCGCGCGGCGCAATTTGGAGGCGGCGACCATTTGCATGGCGCGGGTAATCTTCTGTGTCGCCTGAACACTGGCGATGCGATTACGAAGCTCTTTCAAAGATGCCATTTGGCTGTCCTTAACCTATTGACCTAACGCTTAAGCGAAGCTCGCCGCAAATTCGTCAACGACCTTTTTCAGGGCCGCTTCCGTGGTTTTCGACAATTCTTTCTCGGCGCGCACTGCGTCGAGAATTTCGCTGTGGCTGCCATGCACTTTTTCGAGCAGACCCTGCTCAAATGGGCCGACCTGCGCCACATCCAGCGCGTCGAGATAGCCGTTCACACCGGCATAAATCACCACAACTTGCTCTTCCACTTTCAGCGGCGAGAATTGGGCTTGTTTGAGCAATTCGGTCAAACGCTCACCACGGCGCAGCAATTGCTGGGTCGAGGCGTCAAGGTCTGAACCGAACTGGGCAAAGGCCGCCATTTCGCGATATTGCGCCAGCTCACCCTTAATTTTACCGGCGACTTGTTTCATCGCCTTAATTTGCGCCGATGAGCCAACGCGCGATACGGACAGGCCGACATTCACGGCCGGACGAATACCTTGATAGAATAATTCCGTCTCAAGGAAAATCTGGCCATCCGTGATGGAAATCACATTGGTCGGAATATAGGCCGACACGTCATTGGCTTGGGTTTCAATAATCGGCAAAGCGGTCATGGAACCGGCACCAAAATCATCATTCAGCTTGGCAGCGCGTTCCAAAAGGCGCGAATGCAAGAAGAACACATCACCCGGATAGGCTTCGCGGCCCGGCGGGCGACGCAGCAAGAGCGACATTTGACGATAAGCCACAGCCTGTTTCGACAAATCATCATAAGTGATGAGCGCATGCATGCCATTATCGCGGAAATATTCTGCCATGGTGCAACCGGTAAACGGCGCCAGGAATTGCAATGGTGCCGCTTCAGAAGCGGTGGCCGCCACAACGATGGAATATTTCATCGCATCATTTTCTTCCAGCGTCTTGACGATTTGCGCCACGGTTGAGCGTTTCTGGCCAATGGCGACATAAACGCAATACAGCTTGGCGCTTTCATCATCGCCTTCATTAATGGCTTTTTGGTTCAAAATCGCGTCAATGGCGATGGCGGTTTTACCGGTTTGACGGTCACCAATCACCAATTCGCGCTGGCCGCGACCGACCGGAATAAGCGCATCAACCGCTTTCAAACCGGTTTGCATCGGCTCGTGCACGGATTTACGCGGGATAATGCCCGGCGCTTTCACATCCACTTTCATATTGGCTTCGGCTTCAATCGGGCCTTTGCCGTCCAGCGGATTGCCCAGCGGGTCAACCACGCGTCCCAGCAAGCCCTTGCCGACCGGCACAGACACAATGTCACCGGTCCGCTTGACCGTGTCGCCTTCGCGAATATCGCGGTCCGAGCCGAACACCACAACGCCGACATTATCTTCTTCAAGATTGAGCGCCATGCCGCGAATGCCGCCCGGAAACTCAACCATTTCACCGGCTTGCACATTATCAAGGCCGTAAATGCGGGCAATCCCGTCACCGACCGAGAGAACCTGACCGATTTCGGAAACTTCCGATTTCTGGTCGAACCCTTTGATCTGTTCCTTAAGAATGGAAGAAATTTCAGATGCTTTAATATCCATCAGTCTGGCCTCACCTTTTTCGAGCCGCTTCAGCCTTGATTGAGAGCGGTTTTCAGAGAATTCAATTTTGTTCTAAGCGAGCCATCAATCATCCGGCTGCCCAATTTCACCACCATGCCGCCCAATAGCGCGGCATCGGTTTCACTTTTCACAATGACGTTTTTACCGGCCGCTTTTTCAAGCTCGGCTTTCAGCGCATCGATTTGACCGGCGCTTAATTCGCGCGCCGAGGTTACACGCGCGACAATTTCATCGCGCGCTCCGGCGACCAATGCGCCATATTGTGCTGCCATATCCGCCAGCGCAAAGCCGCGGCGTTTGGCGACCACCAAAGCGGCAAAATTGCGCACCAATTGATGCGCACCGGCTTTGTCGAGCACGGCGTCCAAAGCGCTGGCTTGTTCCTCGGCATTAATCACCGGGCTTTTCAGCAATTTTTGGAGGTCTTGCGTGCCATCAATCAGGATTTTGAGCGCGGCAAGGTCTTCGGCCAGCTTATTTTGGTCGGCCTCGCCCATTTCTTGCGCCAATTCAAACATGGCCACCGCATAGCGTCCGGCCAGTCCTCCAATCACACTTTCTTCAGCAGACAAAGGATTTATCCCATTGTTGGGCGGCATATCAGCAGAACACCTACTTTACGATACACACCGCACGAGCAAAAATTTGAGCGAAAAACACGTCTTTTCGCCATTTCTGGCATGTTCACTATCACGCCCAAAAGGCGCTTGCAATACATGTTTTCGGGTTATTTACAGGCGGTTCAAATGGTCACAGTCAGAGGAAATTATATGGGTCAATATCCACCGAAAGACGGACCGAGCCGCGCGGTTTGGCATGGCGCAGCCAATCGCCGATAAAGCCCTGTAAGGGGGCGTTTCTGTCGGCTTTCAATAAAAACCGATAGCGATAGCGATTGCGAATACGCGCAATCGGTGCCGGCGCCGGCCCCAAAACCTGCACGCCCTTATGCGCCGGAATTTTTCCGGCCAAATGACGCACAAAGCCCAAACCCTCATCGGGGCTGGTGGCGGAGACAATCAACGCCGCCAGACGGCCAAAAGGCGGCATTTTGGCCATTTCGCGGGCCATGATTTCGCGCTCAAAAAACCCGTCACGGTCGCCCGAAGCCAAAGCCTGCAAGACCGGATGTTCGGGCATATGGCTTTGCAACATGGCAAAACCCTGCACATTGGCGCTGCGCCCCGACCGACCGGCCACTTGGCTCAATAATTGATAAGTGCGCTCGGCGGCACGCAAATCACCATTGCCCAAACCCAAATCGGCATCAACCACGCCGACAAAACTAAGCTGCGGAAAATGATGGCCCTTGGCGACAATTTGCGTGCCGACAATAATATCGGCCTCACCGGCGCTGATGCGTTCAATGGCATCGCGCATGGCGGCCACCCCGCCCATATCTGATGACAGAATCACCGTGCGCGCATCGGGAAAATGACCGGTAATCTCCTCGGTAATGCGCTCCACACCCGGGCCACATGCGGCTAGCTTATCGGCCTCGCCACAGCTTTGACACAGCTCCGGCACGCCCTCCATATGACCGCAATGATGGCATTGCAATTGTTTGCGAAACCGATGTTCCACCATCCACGCGTCACAATCCGGACAGGCATAGCGATGACCGCAGGCCCGACATAGGGTCAGCGGCGCATAGCCGCGACGGTTCAAAAACAATAAAGCCTGCTCGCCCCGCTCAATCGCCGCGCCGACCCGGGCGACCATTTGCGGCACCATCCATGCCCCCCGCGGCGGCTGATGGGCGCGCATATCAACCAGTTCAATCTCCGGCAATTGCGCCGCGCCATGCCGCGCCGTCAGGCGATGGGCGTGATAGCGCCCCTCGCGCGCATTGACATAAGTTTCCAAAGACGGCGTCGCCGTAGATAACACCACGCTGCACGCCGCCAATTGCGCCCGCACCACGGCCATATCGCGGGCATTATAAATCACCCCATCTTCTTGCTTAAAGCCGCCATCATGTTCCTCATCGACAATAATCACCCCCAAATCGCGCCACGGCAAAAATAAAGCCGAGCGCGCGCCGACCAAAACCGAGACGCGGTTTTCGGCCAATTCCCGCCAAGTGCGCCGCCGCTCTGCCGGACTGAGGCCGGAATGCCAAAGCGCGGGAGCGCAGCCAAAGCGCGCCTCAAACCGGTCCAGAAATTGCGTGGTCAAAGAAATTTCGGGCAACAGCACCAGGGCTTTTTTGCCCAATGCCAGCGCTTGGGCAATGGCCTCAAAATAAACCTCGGTTTTGCCCGCACCGGTGACCCCATCGAGCAAATGGGTTGAAAATTCATCGGCCTGCACCGCGGCGCGCAACGCCGCCGCCACCGCGCCTTGCTCCTCGGATAACGCAGTTTGACGATGCGCCGCATCGGGCACATCGAATGTGATATCGCCGGGCAATTCATGCGCCGTTAAGTGACCCGCCATAATGAGCGTTTTCACCACTGAGCCGCTGACCCCGGCATGGCGCGCCAATTCGGCTGCGGGCATGGCCCCGCTTTCGGCCACAGCGTAAAAAACCTTTTGACGGGCCGCGGTCATTTTATCGGGCCGTGTCGCGCTCGCTTGATAGACCATAAGCGGTTTGGGCGGTGCAAAAGCCGCCGGAACCCGCATGACTTGGCGCAACACCGCGCCGGGTGGCGACATGACATAATTGGCCACCCAATCGACAAATTGGCGCAATTCCTCAGCCAAAGGCGGCACATCGCATATCGCCTTAATCGGTTTGATTTTATGCGCCGCCGCATCGCCAAGCGCCGCGCCCCAGACCACGCCATAAACCTCGCGCGGCCCCAAAGGCACACGCACAATCGCGCCCGTGGCCACCGTCATATCCGGCGGCACAGCGTAATCATAAGGGCCCGGCAGCGCCAAGGGAATCAAAACGGAAACAATGTGCATGGCTGCACTGTCGGTCATGCGTCGCTTAATTTCAAGACGGCTTGCGCCAAGCCAAGGGCTGGTGCAAGCTGGACGCAATCTATGGCAATATGCAAAGCGCCATTTTGGAC
>JAQWZC010000002.1 GCA_029253645.1 Alphaproteobacteria bacterium
CCAATGGCATGCGCGCCGGTTGAGCAGGCTGTTACAACGGCGTGATTGGGGCCTTTCAGCCCGTGTTTGATGGAAACTTGCCCGCCCGCCAAATTAATCAGCGCGCCCGGAATAAAGAACGGGCTGAGGCGGCGCGGCCCACGGTCTCGCACCGTAAACGCGCCATCCTCAATGCCTTGCAGGCCGCCAATACCCGCACCGATAAGGACGCCGGTGCGGTATTCTTGCTCTTCATTTTCGGGTTTATAGCCGCTATCGGCCAACGCCATATCGCTGGCCGCCATAGCATAAATGATAAAATCATCCATGCGCTTTTGTTCTTTTGGCGCGACATAGAGGTCGGGGTTGAAGCCGCCCTCCCCTGCTTCATTGGCGCGGTCAATATGACAGGCAATTTGGCAGGGTAAATCGGACACGTCGAAACCAGTAATTGGCCCAGCACCGGATTGACCCGAAATCAGCCTTTGCCAGCTTATTTCAGCGGTCTCACCTAGCGGGTTAACCGAACCAATGCCGGTAATAACGACGCGTCGCATGACTGAGCGGCCTTAGCCAGCTTGGTCGATAAATTTGACGGCGTCGGCGACTGTCAGAATTGTTTCGGCAGCATCATCAGGAATTTCGATACCGAATTCTTCTTCAAACGCCATGACCAGTTCAACCGTGTCGAGGCTGTCAGCACCCAGATCATCAATAAAGCTGGCTGCTTCATTAACGTCGCCTGCATCGACACCAAGATTTTCAACAACGATTTTCTTAACGCGTTCGGCAGTATCGCTCATGATAAGCTCCTTCAAAAAATTGGGCTGTTCTTAAGGATTTGAACAGCGATTCCCCCCATTGGGACAAGTGTGGAAAAGGTTTTTTCCGACGCTTGAGATTTCCCTATCACCCTTTACACATTGTGTCTAGGGCGCGTGGAGCCATAAAACACCCCACTGAAACCGCGCCTTATACCTCCTATTAGACCATAGCCATGCCGCCATTGACGTGCATGGTTTGGCCGGTGATGTAGGCCGCTTCATCGCTGGCCAAAAACAGACAGGCGGCGGCGATATCGTCGCCACTGCCCAATCGTCCGGCCGGAATGGCGGCGGTCAAAGCCGCTTTTTGCTCATCGGGCAAAACATCGGTCATGGGCGTTGCAATAAAGCCGGGCGCGACGCAATTCACCGTAATGTTGCGGCTGGCGACTTCTTGCGCCAATGATTTGGACATGCCAATCATGCCCGCTTTGGTGGCGGCATAATTGGCCTGCCCCGGATTGCCGGTCACGCCGACAACAGAGGTGATGCCGATAATGCGCCCGTGACGGCGTTTCATCATACCGCGCAAGGCGGCCCGAATAAGCCGAAAGCCCGAGGTCAGATTGACGTTAACCACGGCGTCCCAATCCTCATCTTTCATCCGCAGCGCCAAATTATCGCGCGTGATACCGGCATTATTGACGAGAATATCAAGACCGCCCATCGCCTCTTCCGCATTGGCGGCCAGCGCTGCTGCGCCTTCTGCCGAGGATAAATCTGCGACCAAAACATGCGCGCCCTCACCCAACTCATCAGCCAGTTCTTGCAGCACGGCTTCGCGTGTGCCTGCCAAACCGACATTGGCCCCCGCCGCGTGCAGCGTTTTGGCAATCTCGCGACCAATGCCGCCTGATGCGCCGGTCACCAGCGCGTTTTTTCCGCTTAAATCAAACATGGTGTCTCCCTCTAAGACCAAAAATAAGGTTAGCCCAAAAATCCATCAATATCTTCAGGCGTGTTTAAGGCCTGTGCGGCCAGCCGCTTATCAATGCGCTTGGCCATGCCGGTCAAAACCTTGCCGGTGCCGATTTCCACCAATTCGGTGACGCCATTATCCGCCGCCCAAATCATTGACTCGCGCCAACGCACCGAGCCGGTGACCTGCTGCACCAGCAAATCGCGAATGGCATCGCCATCGCTGACGGCTTGCGCCGTAACATTGGCAATCAACGGCACGACGGGCGCAGAAATAGCGGTCTCGGCCAGTGCAGCTTTCATTTCATCAGCGGCGGGTTGCATGAGCGCGCAATGAAACGGCGCGCTGACCGGCAATTCCATCGCCCGCTTGGCCCCGCGCTCTTTGGCCAAATCGCATGCCCGCGCCACCGCTGCCGCGTGACCTGAAATCACCACTTGCCCATTGGCATTATCATTGGCGGCGGCGCAAATATCATCGCCCGTCGCGGCTTCGGCGGCAATCTCAGCCACCGCCTCAAAATCCAATCCCAACAGCGCCGCCATCGCGCCGACACCGACCGGCACAGCGCGCTGCATGGCTTGCCCGCGCAATTTCAAAAGCCGCGCCGTATCCTCAAGCTGCAACGCCCCCGCCGCCGTTAAGGCGGTATATTCACCCAGACTGTGACCGGCGACATAGGACGCGCGCTCAGCCAAATTCAGCCCGCGCGCCTCAAGCACCCGCAAACTGGCAATGGACACCGCCATTAAGGCGGGTTGGGCGTTTTCCGTCAGGGTCAATTCATCTTCCGGCCCGTGCCACATAATATCGGACAGCTTTTGCCCCAATGCGTCATCAATGGCGGCGAAGACCGCGCGCGCTTCAGGATAAGCCTCGGCCAAAGCCTGCCCCATGCCAACGGCTTGGCTGCCTTGCCCCGGAAAAACAAATGCTTGCGTCATGATAGAACTCCCTCATCTGGCCGCAGTTTTAGAGGTCGAAAACCCTCTTGCCAAGCCCTGCCGTCCATAGTATCACCCGTTTTGTCGATTTCGGCTGGAGGCTGAAAGGATAGAGCGCCTGATGGTCAGGTGTTTAGGAATGGTCCGGTATCCCTTGTCTCCGCTCTCGCGTGTCTGTGAGCCTCTCCCTTTTGGTAGATAGCTCGCAAGGGGCTCGGCGTCGAAATAAGTTATCGCGATTTGCGGTAGCGCAATAAAGGAGAGAGGCTATGGCTCTATATGAGCATATTTTTATAGCCCGTCAGGATATTTCATCGCAGCAGGTCGAAGGCCTGGTGGATATGGCGCAAGCCGTGCTGGAAGAAAATGGCGGTAAGATTACCAAAAACGAATATTGGGGGCTGAAATCTTTGGCCTATCGCGTGAAGAAAAACCGTAAAGGTCATTACACGCTGCTCAATATTGAAGCTGACCACGCGGCTGTTGCCGAGCTGGAACGCCGCATCGGTTTGAATGATGACATTATTCGTCACATGACGCTGCGGGTTGATGAGCACGAGACAGATGAGTCGGTTCAAATGCGTAATAAAAATCGTGATGAGCGCCGCAGTGCGCGCCGCGATGAAGGAAATTTTGAGAGGTCATCATCATGAGCCAGGGTCGTCGTCCTTTCGGTCGCCGCCGTAAGTCCTGCCCGTTTTCGGGCGCCAATGCACCTGTCATTGATTATAAGGACACACGGTTGTTGCAACGCTATGTTTCAGAACGCGGTAAAATTGTGCCGCGCCGTATCACGGCTGTTTCAGCCAAGAAGCAACGCGAGTTGGCCCGTGCCATCAAACGCTCTCGCTTCCTTGCGCTGATGCCTTATACGGTTGACCAGTAAGTTATTGGTCCGGGTCGGCACATGGCCAACACCCAATTATTACGGATAGTTTTTGCGGCGATCGGCAGTTTTGTGCTGTTCGCCGCACTTATTTTTATGCCCTTCGCGCCCGTGCCTGTGGCTGCTATCGGCCTCTCCTTCGGGGTGGCGCAAGCGGCGATGGTTGCCGCGCTCGCCATCATGATGACGGCCATTATTTTATCGCCGCCCTTGGCGATGGTATTCGCCATCACCTTTCTTGTGCCGACCATTGTGCTGGTGCGCCAAGCCCTGCTGTCGCGCCAAGCGGCGAATGGTGATTATATTTTCTTCCCGCTGACACAACTCATTATGCTGACTTTGGGCATGACCGGCATTGGCGCGAGCTTGCTGTTTCTCATCACCGGCGGCGCAGATGGTCTGCCGGTATCTTTTGCCAATGCGATACAGCAATCCCCCGAAGTTCGCACGGCTCTGATGCAGGTTTACGGCATTTCCAGCGAAGAAGAGATGCTGTGGATTGCCAATGTGATGCTGGTGAGCGGCTTTGCCGGTTGGCCGCTTTTATTGCTCGGCAATATGCAAATCGCGCAAGCGCTTTTGGTGCGGGTGAAGCGCAATCTGCGTCCGCAAGAAAATTATGACACGCTGCAATTACCGCGCAGATTGGTGGCACCGCTGGCGATATTTATGGCCGGAGCCGCTTTATTGCCCGGCTGGCCCGCCACGCTGAGCGCGGCTTTGGCCGCCATGATATTGGCAGCATATTTTTTATTGGGTTTGGCGATTATTCATGCTATTTCCCGCCACTGGAATGGACGCGGCCTTTTATTGGCGGCGCTTTATTTTCTGATTTTCGTGATGGCCTGGGTGATTATCCCCGTCAGCCTAATGGGATTGTTGGATACGCGTTTCGATTTTCGCAAACTCAACCAACGCCCTGACAAGCCATCTAACGTAGAAGGGGACGAGGAGTAGGAACATGCAGATTGTATTGCTCGAACGCATTGCAAGACTTGGCCAAATGGGCGACGTCGTTAACGTAAAAGACGGCTATGCCCGCAATTATTTGCTGCCCCAAGGAAAAGCACTGCGCGCCAATAAAGCCAATCTTGAACGTTTCGAACAAGACCGTGCACAATTGGAAGCACGTAATCTTGAACGCAAAGCAGATGCCGAAGCGGTTGACGGTAAACTGAATGGGGAAAGCTTCGTTGTTATTCGCCAGTCAGGTGACACCGGTCAGCTTTATGGTTCGGTCACCACACGCGATATTGCCGAATTGCTGTCGCAAAGCGGATTTGAAACGGCGCGGAACCAAATTGTTTTGGCCGAGCCGATTAAAATTCTTGGCCTGCACGAAGTGAATGTCATTTTGCATCCGGAAGTAACATCAACCGTTATCGTCAATGTGGCGCGGACGGAAGACGAAGCCGAGCGTCAAGCCGCCGGTGAAGATGTGACTGCCGAGCAGGCTGAAGAGGAAGAAACCATCGCCGTTGAAGAAGTCTTTGACGATGGCGTGGCTGTCAGCCTTGATGATGCTGAAGCGTCAGACGAAGATGCACCTGCTGAGGAAGCGGCTGAAACGCCGACTGCCGAAGCGGAAGAAGCAGTTGCAGAAGAAGCGACTGACGCAGAAGCTGACGAAGAGTCAAGCGACAATGAGGAAGAGTCAGAATAATAATTCAGACTTTTCCCCGAAGTTAACAGGCCTCGCAAAAAATAATTTGCGGGGCCTGTTTTTTTTATTCGCCAGCCCGCCGCGGCTTGTCTAATCTCCTCGCATGTCAGATGCACCCGTAACACCGCTAAACCCCTCTATTGAGCCTCAAACGCCCGATTTCCGGCAAGTGCCGCATAATATCGAGGCCGAGCAAGGCCTGCTGGGCGCATTGCTGATAAATAATGACGCCCTCGACCAAGTGGCTGAATTTTTGAAGCCCGCTTATTTCCATGACCCGGTGCACCAACGCATTTTTGAGGCCATCAGCAAGCTGGTCGGCAATGGCAATCTCGCCTCGCCGGTGACGCTGAAAACCTATTTGGAAATGGATGAGGGGCTGGTCGCCCTAGGCGGCGTCGGCTATCTCGCCCGCCTTGCCAGTAATGCCACCACCATCGCCAATGCCAAACAATATGGCCAAACGATTTACGACCTCGCCATTCGCCGCCAATTAATTGTTGTCGGGCAAGAAATGATTGGCGATGCGTTTGATGCCGATATTGACGACAAGCCGGATAATCAAATCGATAAGGCCGAGCAGGCGCTGTATAATATCGCTGAAAAAGGCGCGCATAATTCGGGCTTTATGACCTTTGACACCTCGCTGACGGGCGCGATTGAGATGGCGGAAAAAGCCTATCAGCGCGACGGCAATCTTTCGGGCATCTCCAGCGGCTTTAAAGGGCTGGATGAATTGCTTGGCGGTTTGCAAGAAAGCGATTTGCTTATTCTCGCAGGCCGACCCGCTATGGGTAAAACCGCGCTGGCGACCAATATCGCCTTTAATATCGCGCATAATTATATGAAAGCGCGCCAAAGCGGCAATGTGGAAACCCGCCCCGATGGCTCGGTTGAAGTTAAGGATGGCGGCGTTGTCGGCTTCTTCTCGCTGGAAATGGCCGCCGAGCAATTGGCGACACGTATGCTGGCCGAGCAAGCCGGTGTGTCCTCATCCAATATCCGCAAGGGCGATATTCACGAAGAAGAATATAGCCGACTGGTCAGCGCGGCGCGCAATCTGCAAGACGCGCCGCTATTTATTGACCATACCGGCGCCATTGCCATTTCGACACTCGCCGCACGGGCGCGTCGCCTGAAGCGCCAGCACGGGCTGGGGCTGATTGTCGTTGATTATCTGCAATTGGTGCGCGCCTCTAGCGGGCGCGAGGGCCGTGTGCAAGAGGTCAGCGAGATTACGCAAGGGCTGAAAGCACTGGCCAAAGAGCTTGATGTGCCGGTGCTGGCCTTGGCGCAGCTATCGCGCCAAGTTGAGCAGCGCGATGATAAACGCCCGCAGCTTTCTGACTTGCGCGAATCCGGCTCGATTGAGCAAGACGCCGATATTGTGATGTTCGTTTATCGCGAACCTTATTATTTGGCCCGCGAAATGCCGCAAGAAGGCACGGAAGATTTCCTCGCCTGGCAAGAACGCATGGCGGCGGTTGACGGCACGGCGGAAGTGATTGTCGGCAAAAACCGCCACGGCCCGACCGGCACGGCCAAAATGGCCTTTGAAGACCGCTTCACGCGCTTCACCGATTTGCAAGAAGAAGACCACTTGCCGGAACGGTTCGACTGATATGGCGGCGACGGATCAGGCCGAGTTGAGGGTTGATTTGGCAGCCTTGGCGGCCAATTTCAAAACCATGCAGAAAAATGCGGGCCGCGCCGAAACCAGCGCCGTGGTGAAAGCCGATGGCTACGGCCTCGGCATGGCGCATATCGCCCCCGCCCTGTCGCAAGCCGGATGCCAAACCTTTTGGGTGGCGCAATTAAATGAAGGCATCACCCTGCGCGCCTTGCTGCCCGATGCGGTGATTTATGTTTTAAACGGCGTGCCGCACGGCACGGATGCCGAATTTGAGGCGCATGATTTGCGCCCCTGTCTGATAACGCGGGCGCAGATTGAGGCATGGCAAGCCTATTGCCGCGCCCATCAATCGCTGCCTGCTTGCCTGTTTGTCGATAGCGGTTTCAATCGTTTGGGCTTTGGCGAGCTTGATGTTGCCGAGCTGATGGCAAGGCCGGATATTTTCAATGGCTGGGAGCTGTGCCTGATTGCCAGCCATTTGGCCTGCGCCGATGACCCCCAAAATCCGATGAATGCCG
>JAQWZC010000012.1 GCA_029253645.1 Alphaproteobacteria bacterium
TTTTTCATCTTCGCCTCCCTTGCTGCTCCCGTTACTATATCGCAGCACATTTGAATGGGTAGAGGAATTGTCGCACCCGGGGAGGCCCGTCTTGGCAAGGCGCGTGGTTTATCCCATAGTACCATCAAAGGGGAGTTTGCTATGGCTGATACACCACCAGATTTTGACCAACAGGAATTGCGCGACTTTACCGAGCAGGCAAAGGCTTGGTTTCAAGAAAACACGCCGCGCGAGGTGGATTTCATGCTGCCGCTGACCTTTATGGAGGTTGGCACGGATCAGCAATTTGATTTTCTGCGCGACTGGCAAAACAAGGTTTATGAGGCAGGCTATTTGGGCGCGCATTGGCCGAAAGAATATGGTGGCGGCGGCCATCACCGCGCCTTTCAAGATGCCGCGACCAAAATTATGGCGCAGGAACGCACGCCGATTATGCTCAATGCCATTGGCCTGAACTGGACCGGCCCGCTGCTGATTGACCGCGGCTCTAAGGCCGAAAAACAGGCATATATTAAAGGGATTTTATCGGCCGAGACGATTTGGTGTCAGGGCTTTTCCGAGCCTGAACATGGCTCTGATTTGGGCAATGCCCAAACCCGCGCCGTGCGCGACGGCGATGAATATGTGATTAACGGCTCGAAAATTTGGACGACGCAGGGCAATTATGCCGATTATATGATTTTGCTGGCGCGCACCAATCCGGATGCCGAAAATAAATATAAGGGGCTGAGCTTTTTCCTCGCGCCGATGAAAAATGACGGCGTTGAAACCGTGCCGATTAGAAAACTGACCGGCGAATATGGCTTCACCCAAACCTTTTTCACCGATGCCCGCATTCCGGCTGACTGCCTGATGGGGCAAGAGGGCGAGGGCTGGCTGATTGCCATGCAGACGCTGGAATATGAACGCGGCGCGCGCTCCGGCCAAGCCGGTGGTCATGTGATGATGATGGCCGACCCGACCGATATTTTGGGGCTGGCCCGCGAGGCCAAGCTGAACGGCAAACCGGCCATTGAAGACCCGGCCGTGCAGGAAGAACTGGTTGCGCTGATGACCGAAGCGCGCGCGCTGGGCCTGAACAGCCGCCGCGATAAAATTCAGCCCTTGGCGCAAGACCGGCCCATGTCGCTGGCGCTTGGCTCTAAATTGGCCAGCACGGATTTTTACCAACGCCTCAATGCATTTGCCATCAGCCTGCAAGGCACACGCGCCGCCTATTATGTCGGCGATGACAGCGCGCATGATAATGGCATTTGGCAGCGCGGTTATTTAAACTCTTTCTCGGCCACCATTGGCGGCGGCACGTCGCAAATTCAACGCAATATTATTGGCGAGCATGTGCTCGGCCTGCCGAAAAGCTAGGGGCGCACATGTCTGCAAGTAATGCCACATCAGATTGGGCACGCGCCACGCCGCGCATTGGCCTCAGCGAAGAACAAGCGCAACTTTTGGAAGTGGCGGAAGCCTTTTGCCGCGACAAGTCCCCGATAGATAAAGTCCGCGCCTTGATTGATGACGAGACCGGTTTTGACGCCGCCCTATGGCAAGAAATTGCTGAGCTTGGCTGGCTGGGAATTGGGGTGCCGGAAAATTATGGCGGCATCGGGCTGGGCATGGGCGAGCTGGTGCCCTTGGTTGAGCATATGGGACGCCATTTGATGAATACGCCCTTTATGGCGACGGTTTTGGCGACGCAAGCCTTGGTGCGCGGTGGCTCGGAAGCGCAAAAGGAAGAATATTTGCCGCAACTGGCCGCAGGTGCTGCCGCCAGTCTGGCTTTATACGAAGACCATGCGGATTGGAATCTGGAAAACCTCACCGCGACGGCATCTCGCGAAGATGGCAAGCTGGTGTTGAGCGGCAAGAAATATTTGGTGCTGCATGCCGCCAGTGCCGCCATGGTGCTGGCTTCGGTCGCGCTGGACGGGCAGCCGGCTCTGGTCATCTTGCCCGCCGCCGCTTTGGCCGGACGTATGACGCGTGAGAAAATCATTGATGATACGCAGCGCGCCTATGCGCTTGATTTGGACGGGCTGACATTGGACGAAGCGCATATGCTGCCGGTGGATATGACCGCCGATGCGCTGGAGCATATTGAACAAGCGGCATCGCTTTTGCTGGCCGCCGATATGTGCGGCGGGGCCTTTGCCTGTATTGATTACACGCTGGATTATCTCAAAACCCGCAAGCAATTCGGCAAGCTCATCGGCTCTTACCAATCGCTCAAGCACACAATGGTGGACGCGCATCAGGCTTATGAGAAAGCCCGCTCGCATCTTTATTCCGCCGCGCATGTGTTTGGCGAACAAGGTGAGGGCGAGATGGCTGTGCATATGGCCAAGGCCGAAGCGGCTGAGGCGTTTAGTTTTGCCGCCGACCGCGCCATTCAGTTTCATGGCGGTTTCGGTTTTACCTATGATTGCGACGCGCAGCTTTATCGCCGCCGCGCCATTATGGGCTGTGCGCTGCATGGCGATGCGCGTTATCACCGCCGCAAAATCGCCGCGCTGATGTTTTAGGGTTAGAACGAAAACCGTTTCACAAATTTAATTTTCAGCGCGGGCAGGGCAGCCATATTGCGCCGGTCTTCGCCGCGTTTTTGATAATCCAGCCACGCCATGCCGGTGCCGCAATGAAATTGCCGCCGAAACCGGTCATAGCAAGGCTGCTCTGACACGCCGCCGCCAAGGCGCAACATATTCTCAGCCCGCACCGACACCATGGCCCGCCCGGGCAGTGCAATGGCCGCGCCCATGCCGAGGCTGAAGAGCGGCGCGGCTTGATAAAGCTGGGCGCGATGGCCGGTATCAAGGGCGATGGGCAAAAGCCAAGTAACGCCGCCCGTATCGGGTTTGGCGAAAATCGCCTTCAGCGAAAAGGGTTGATTGCGCGGGGCGTAAAAATCTGACGCATCATAATGGCGTCGGTTCGGCGCGGTGAAATGACCGCTCCAAACTTTCGATCCGGCATGTTCGGATTTCGCGCTGAGGCTCAAAACATGCCAGCCATGATTGTCAGCCGCCCAAACCGGCATTGGCAAAGCGGCAAGGGCCGCGCTAAGGCCAAGCAGGATGAAAACAGCCGAGCGGGTGAAAAGAGCCATCATCTAATCCGCCGCCAACTGCCCTTGCGGGCTCAACGCATTATTAAGGTCCAGCTTGCCATGACCGAATATCGTATCAACCCCCGGCTCGCCCATATCCTCCGCCGTGGACAGCAGCAAATCCTTAAGCTGCATGCCGCTAAGGCCGGGAAATTTATGGCGTATCAAAGCCGCCGCGCCGGTGACACGGGGCGCGGCATGGCTTGTGCCCGCGCCATCTCCGGCGGATAAAATATCATCATGGGCGACAATGAAATCACGGCCCATTTCACCGGCGGAATGGCTGTAACCCGCCAGTTCCGTGCCGTCATCGGTCAGTGCGCCGACCCATATATAGGCTTCTTGCTCTTGCCAACCGGCGGCCCGCTGGCGGTGCAAAACGGCGGGATAAAAGGAACATTCATGTATCCGTTTATCGGGGCAATAAGCACCTGAATTACCGGCCGAAAAAACGAATAACATTTTCGCATCATAATCTGACGTGCCGGTAATCTTATAGTCGAGCGATACCCAATTTGCGACATTGGCGTCAAAATCCGTATCTTCATCGCCGGTGACATGGCTGAAGCGCGCCGCCCCCCAACTATTATTGATGATGAAAATCTCCTGCCGATTAAGCTCTTGAAACGCATCCTCGGCGGCTTGCTGGGTCAGCGTAAAATGATAATCGGTCAACACCGCTTCCGGCGCGACCGAATTGACAATCAGCGACACCTTATCGCCATGCGTGTCGATAATCTCATTGGTATCAAACTCATCCAGCACACCGACTTTTACATCCTTGCCGGTCCAGCCCAAAGCCCATTGCGTGCGCGCATTGGTGTCGCGGCTGGCAATCGGCAAATTATGGCCGCTATTCAGCGCCGCATGGGCGTCTATCAAACTGTCATAAGCGCCATAGGCATGGCCGCTTTTGGCCCCCAAAAACAAATTGGCAATGGCATCATCCTCACTGGAGGGGGTGCCGAGATAATATTCGGCACCAAACTCGTCCGTGAAGCCCTCATCATTGCTGCTGCTCAGACTGGAACTGGCCAGCGTCTCGACATCTTGGCTGAATTTTTTACACCCGCTCATGCCCAGGCTTATCGCCAGCACGATGAGCAATCCCCATGAGCGGGGGGATGAGCGGCGGGCCGCCTGAGATGTAACCATATGATTCATAACGCAACGCAACAAAAACGTTAAAATACTATGCCATTATCCACTGATTTGATGGTAAACGACAAGTGGATGCGAAATGAATCGCCGCGTGTGTGACACTATGGACGGATTGACCGAACGCTTTAAAAACATGGCTGAATTGTTTGGTGAAGCCTGTGTTTTGATGGATTCGCAAAACCATGTTGTGGCGGCCAATAAGGCCGCGCTGGATATTTTGGGCCAGCATATTATCGGCTATCCGCTCGACCGGTTTTTGCGCCATCCCGATTTTAACGATGCGGTGCGCCGTGCTTGCGATAAGGGTGTGCTGACCAGCCTTGATTATACGCGCATGGATGAAATGCGCCGTTCCTTCACGCTGCGCCTCGCGCCTTTTGATGAAGCCCATATTTTACTGGTGATTGTGGACGCCACAATGGCCATGTCGGTTGAGCGTATCCGCTCGGATTTTGTGGCCAATGTGAGCCATGAATTGCGCTCGCCCCTCACCGCGCTGCGTGGATTTATCGAGACGCTGCAAGATGGCGCGGCGGATGATGGGCCCGCGCGTAGACATTTTCTGACCATTATGCAAGATGAAGCGGCGCGCATGCAGCGACTGATTGATGATTTATTGCATTTGTCGCGGGTGGAAGCAGAGGAGCATCGCGCGCCCCAAGCGGCGGTTGAGCTGATGCCGATTTTGCAGGAACTGGCCGCCGCCATGCGCGACACGGCGCAAAAAACCGGCCATAGCCTGAACGTTGATATTGCACCCGATGCCGCCGCTCTGGCAGCGCATGCCCCGCTTGCCGTGCCGGGCGCGCGCGATGAATTGCGCCAAGTGTTTCAAAATCTCGTTGAGAATGCCCTGCGTTATGGCGCGCCCGATAGTGCGGTCACGCTGCGCGTCAGCGTGGGCCTTTTGGCGACGGGTGAAGCGCGTGATGATGGGGTGTGCGTCGAGGTGGAGAATCACGGCGAGACGATTGCGCCCGAGCATTTGGCGCGGCTGACCGAGCGATTTTATCGCATTGATAAGGGGCGGTCGCGCGATATGGGCGGCACCGGCCTCGGCCTGGCGATTGTCAAACATATTGTTAACCGCCATCGGGGACGCTTGAGGATTACCAGCCAAGACGAAGAAACCACGGTTTGCGTCACCCTCCCGCGCATTTGGTAAGACCGTCCGCCACAGCTTGGGCCAGCCCAAATAAAACCGTGTCATAAAACCGTAATATTCCTGTCACATATATTTTGCCAAAGCGGGTGAGATTGCGCGTATCGGGCGTCACCGGCGCTCGATATGTGTAACGCGCATCATGTGATTGGAGATGATGATGACCAAAGTTAAAACCGCATTGGCTTTTTTAATCGGCCTGACCATGGCAAGCGGCGCGCAGGCGCGCGACCAAATCGAAATTGTCGGCTCGTCAACCGTGTTTCCGTTTTCCACCGCCGTGGCCGAACAATTTGGCCGCTCATCGCCATTCAAAACACCGGTTGTCGAAGCTACCGGTTCGGGCGGCGGATTGAAATTATTCTGCGCCGGTATCGGTCTCGAGCATCCAGACATCACCAATGCGTCGCGCCGCATCAAACCCAATGAATTTCAAAAATGCCAAGCTAATGGCATTGATATGACGGAAATCATGATCGGCTTTGACGGCATTGTGCTGGCCAATGCCAAGGGCGCAGCGGCGCTGAAGCTGACACGCCAACAAATTTATTTGGCCACGGCGAAAATGGTGCCGACCCCCGGCCAGCCCTGCCAATCCGAGGCATGTGTGATGGTGGCAAATCCGTATCGCAATTGGCGCGATATTGATGCGTCTCTGCCCGACAGCAAAATTGAAATTCTCGGGCCGCCGCCAACTTCGGGCACGCGTGATGCGTTTCAAGAATTGGCCATGTCCAAAGGCGCCAATCAATTTGCCTATCTGAAAAAACTCAAAAAGACCGATAAGAGCCGGTGGAAAAAATTGACCCGCACCATGCGCGAGGATGGCGCGTGGATTGACGCCGGTGAGAATGATAATTTGATGGTGCAAAAATTATCCGCCAATCCAAATGCGGTTGGGGTGTTTGGTTTTAGCTTTTTGGACCAAAATTCCGACCGCTTAAAGGGCGCGTCGATTGAGGGTGTGCCTCCAAGTTTCGATAATATTGCCGACGGGGCCTATGGCATTTCCCGCTCGCTATATTTTTACGTCAAACAAGCCCATATCGGCACAGTGCCCGGCATAGCCGAATTTGTCGCGGAATTTACCGGCGCGCCAGCCTCCGGTGAGGAGGGCTATTTAATCGATAAGGGCCTCATTCCGCTGCCCTTTTCGGCACGGCAGAAATATCGCAATGACGCCAAGAACCTCACCAAATTATCAATGTAAGTTTCACCATGCGGGGCGGTGCATCATACGCCGCTCCGCGCTTTTAAAGGCCCGTTCATGAGCACAAGCTTCCTCCTTATCTGTCTTTTCGGGCTGGGCGGGTTTTCCTATTTTTTCGGCCGTCGCCGCATTGGCGCGCTCACCCGAGCGGCGCGCGTCAAACAACATTCGCGCGATGTCTATCATGGCAGTTTTGTCGCGCTCTGTGCGGTGGGCGTGCCGCTGATTGTGCTGCTGGCTTGGGCCGGTCTGTCGCCGCTTTTGCTTGATGCCATGCTGGAAGATTTTTTGCGCCGCCAATCGCCCGATTTATCTTTGGGCGAGATGGGCGTCGCGATGGCCAAGGTGAAGGCTTATTTTTCCGGCGCGCTGCCCGAGGCTTTTACCGGTGAGCTTATTCGCAGCGGCAGTGCTTATTTCGCCGAGTTGCGGAGCGCGTCCAATCAGGCGCGCAGCGTTGCGATTACCTTGCTCGCATTGGGTGGCTTGGCTTTCGGCCTCAGTAAATTGGCCCCGCGCTTTACGGCACGACCGGCGGTTGAGCGCGTGTTTAACGCCGCCATGATGATGGCTTCGGCGATTGCCATTTTGACAACCATCGGCATTGTGCTGTCGCTGATTTTCGAGACGCTGCGGTTTTTTGACAAAGTGCCGGTGATGGATTTTCTCTTTGGGCTGAGCTGGTCGCCGCAAATCGCCATGCGCGCAGACCAGATTGGCGGCGCGGGGGCGTTTGGCGCGATACCGCTTTTTGCCGGAACCATGATGATTACCTTTATCGCCATGTTGGTCGCCGTGCCCATCGGCCTGATGTCGGCGATTTATCTGTCGGAATATGCCAATCCGAGATTGCGCGGTATCGCCAAGCCGGGCATTGAGATTTTGGCGGGCGTGCCGACAGTTGTTTACGGATTTTTTGCCGCCCTGATGGTCGCGCCTTTTTTGCGCGATAGCGGTGCCGATATCGGCCTCGCCCTGTCGTCAGAATCGGCATTGGCCGCCGGTCTCGTTATGGGCATTATGATTATCCCCTTCATCTCGTCACTCTCCGATGATGTGATTAACGCCGTGCCGCAAACCTTGCGCGATGGCGCGGCGGCATTGGGCGCAACACAATCTGAGACCATTCGCCAAGTGGTGCTGCCGGCCGCCTTGCCGGGCATTGTCAGCGCCATTTTATTGGCCATTTCAAGGGCCATTGGCGAGACCATGATTGTGGTGATGGCCGCCGGTGTGGCCGCCAATTTAACCGCCAATCCGTTTGAGAGTGTCACCACCGTGACCGTGCAAATTGTCATGTTATTGGTTGGCGACCAAGAGTTTGACAGCGCCAAAACCCTCGCCGCCTTTGCGCTGGGTTTGGTGTTGTTCCTCATCACGCTGATGTTGAATGTGGTGGCGCTTTATGTCGTCAATCGTTTCCGAGAGCAATATGACTGATAAAATCGATATCCGCTCAGCCAACCCATTAGCGGCCCAAGCCTATCAGGCGCGGCTGAAAAAACGCTATCGGGCGGAGCGGCGTTTTCGCGCCTATGGTCTGGCGGCGATTATGACGGCAGGCATGATTTTGCTGTTTTTGTTAAACGCCATTATCTTTGCCTCTTTGCCCGCTTTCTCGCATCACTATATGCGCCTCGATGTCGAGATATCGACGGATTATGTATCGGCACAGACGCCGCAAGAAGGCAATTATTTGGGGTTGGTGCGCGCCGCTTTGCGCGAGCAATTCCCCGATGTGACAGCGCGGCGCGACAAGCGCGCGCTGTATAAAATCCTCTCTCTCGGAGCGGCGGATGGGCTGCAAAAGCGGGTCATGGCGGCGCCGGATTTGGTCGGCACACGGGTGAGCCTTGATGTGCCTTTATCCGATGATATTGACCTGATGCTGAAAGGGCTGATTGACCGCAGCCTGCCCCAAAGTGACCGCATTGTTTCTGACCGCGATTTGGTTTGGGTAGATAAGCTGCTGGCGGAGGACCGCATCACCCGCAAATTTGCTTTTGCGCTATTTACCAATGGCGACAGTCGCGAGCCGGAAATGGCCGGTATTCGCGGCGCGCTGGTCGGCTCTTTATGGACGCTGCTGGTGACCTTAATTGTTAGCTTTCCGCTCGGCGTTTTGGCGGCGATTTATCTCGAAGAAGTCGCGCCGAAAAATCGCGCCACCGCCTTGATTGAGGTGAATATCAATAATCTCGCTGCCGTGCCGTCCATTGTCTATGGCTTGTTGGGCTTGGCGGTGTTTATCAATTTCTTCCATTTGCCGCGCTCGGCCCCGCTGGTTGGCGGCCTTGTGCTGGCGCTGATGACCTTGCCGCGCATCATTATTCCGACCCGCGCCGCCTTTGCCGCCATTCCGCCCTCCATTCGCGAGGCCGCTTTGGGGGTGGGCGCGTCGCGCACGCAAGTGATTATGCATCATGTTTTGCCGCTCGCCATGCCAGGCATTTTGACCGGCACAATTATCGGACTGGCACAAGCGGCGGGCGAAACGGCACCGCTTTTAATGATTGGCATGATGGCATTTATTGTGGATGTGCCCGGCGATGTGACGGCTAAGGCGACCGTGCTTCCGGCACAGATTTATATGTGGGCCAATAATCCGGAGCGCGCCTTTGTGGCCCGCACAAGTGCCGGAATTGTGGTATTGTTAACCCTGCTTCTGGTGGTCAATGCAGCGGCCATTTATTTCCGCAGGCGATTTGAGAAGCGATGGTAAAATGACGAATATTGAGAACCCGAAAGTCAAAATAAAAGCGCGCAATATGACCGTGCATTATGGCGATGCGCAGGCCTTGCACGGCATTGACCTTGATTTAAATGCCAATGAAGTGACCGCGCTTATCGGCCCTTCGGGCTGTGGCAAGTCAACATTTTTACGCTGTATCAATCGCATGAATGATGTGATTGACGGATGCCGTGTCGGCGGCAGTTTGAGCATTGATGAGCAGGATGTTTATGACGCCGCGGTTGATGTGGTGGAATTGCGCGCGCGGGTCGGCATGGTGTTTCAAAAGCCCAACCCGTTTCCAAAATCGATTTACGATAATGTCGCCTATGGCCCACGCATTCATGGCATGGCACAAGACCGCGCCAGTTTGGACGCGCTGGTGGAACGGAGCTTGAAGCGCGCCGGATTATGGCAAGAGGTGAAAGACCGTTTGAGCGCATCGGGTACCAGCCTGTCGGGCGGGCAGCAGCAGCGCCTATGCATTGCTCGCGCCATTGCGGTTAATCCCGATATTGTGTTGATGGATGAGCCATGCTCGGCCCTCGACCCGATTGCCACGGCGGTGATTGAGGAATTAATGGAAGAATTGCGCCGCGATTACACCATTGTCATTGTGACCCATTCCATGCAGCAGGCGGCGCGCATTTCGCAGCGCACGGCCTATTTTCATTTGGGTGATTTGGTCGAGCACGGACAGACCGAAACGATTTTCACCACGCCGCAACACCAGCAAACCGAAGCCTATATATCAGGGAAAATAGGATAATGACCGATAGCCATATAGTCTCATCTTTTGACCGCGATCTGGCTGATTTGAACCGGCTTGTCGCCCGCTTGGGCGGCTTGGCCGAGCAGCAATTCGCCGCCGCCATTGACGCGTTGGAAAATCGCGACGTCTCGTCAATTGACGATATTATCGCCGGTGACAGCGCGCTGGACCGGCTTGAACAAGAATTAAATGACCGCGCCATTGAAGTGATTGCGACCCGCGCCCCTATGGCACGCGATTTGCGGAGCATTTTATCGGCCGTCAAAATCGCCTCAGTGCTGGAGCGCGTCGGTGACTATGCGAAAAATATCGCCAAGCGCAGCCGTGTGATTATTCAAGAAGAAACCAATCGCAGCGACACGATAAGTCTGGCGCGCATTGCCGATATTGTGCAGGGCATGCTGCGCCAAGTGCTTGATGCCTATGCCACCGGCAATGCCGAACAGGCGATGGATGTTTGGGCGCGTGACCAAGAGGTTGACGCGCTTTATTCCAGTCTGCATGGCGATGTGCTGGCGGTGATTGCCAAAGGGGCGGAGCAGGCCAGTGTCAGTTCGCATTTTCTGTTCATTGCCAAAAATATTGAACGCATTGGTGACCATACGACGGCGGTTGCCGAGCAGGTTTATTTTCAGGTGCATGGCTCAATGCCGACGGATGAGCGTCCCAAGGCGGATTTGGCCAGCGGCCCAAGCGTCACGACATAGAAGAGAGGCGCGCGCATGTCGGCCACCATATTGATTGTTGATGATGAACCGGCCCAGCTTGAATTGCTGCGCTATAATCTTGAAAAAGCGGGTTTTAATACCGTGCAAGCCGATAATGGGCAGCGCGCCCTTGAGCTTGTCGCGGAAGCCGACCCTGATTTGGTGGTGCTGGATTGGATGATGCCCGAAGCCTCGGGCATTGATGTCTGCCGCGAATTGCGCGCCCGGTCGGCGACGCGGCTTTTGCCGATTATCCTCTTATCGGCACGCGGTGAAGAGGGCGACCGCGCTTTGGGGCTTGACACGGGCGCGGATGATTATATCACCAAGCCGTTTTCGCCACGTGAATTGGTGGCGCGGGTGAAAGCGCTTTTGCGCCGCGCCCGCCCGTCTTTGCTGCAAGATGTGATGCAATTTGAAGACCTTGTGCTCAATCCCGACACCATGCGGGTGACGCGCAATGATGAGGCGATTGATTTGGGGCCGAAGGAATTTCGACTGCTTTGCGTTTTGATGGAGCGTCCTGAGCGCGTTTTCTCGCGTGCGCAATTGCTCGATAAAGTATGGGGTCACGGCGTTTATGTTGAGGAGCGCACGGTCGATGTGCATATGAGCCGCTTGCGTCGGGCATTGAATAAACCGTCCCTTGGCGGCGCGCCGCGGCGCGATATTATTCGCACGGTGCGCGGCACGGGCTATGCGCTGGCGCGGCTTAATTAAGCGATTGGCAGGCACGGATTGCTGCTTTAGGGTTTCGCCAAAGGGAGATTTACCATGAGCAAAACCGTTGATTTTATTTTTGATTTCGCCAGCCCCAATGCCTATTTGGTGCATAAGGTCGTGCCGGAAATCGAGGCGCGGACCGGCGCAAGTTTCAATTATATACCGTGTCTTTTGGGCGGTATTTTTAAGGCGACCGGCAATCAAGCGCCGATGATTGCCTTTGGCGATATTAAAAATAAACCCGATTATGACATGATTGAAATGCAACGTTTTATCGAGCGTCACGCGCTGACCGATTTTAAAATGAATCCGCATTTTCCGGTTAACTCGCTCATGCTGGTGCGCGGCGCTTTGGTGGCCGAGCGCGATGGCTATTTGGCAAAATATATTGACGCCATGGTCGATGCCATGTGGGCGCAAGGGCTGAAATTAGACGACCCTGAAGTGCTGCATAAAGCCTATGCCGATGCCGGTTTTGACGCCGATACGCTGATGAGCGATATGGGCGATGAGGCGATTAAGGCAAAGCTGATGGAAAACACCTCCGCCGCCGTGGCGCGCGGTGCCTTCGGTATTCCGACTTTCTTTGTCGGCGATGAGATATTCTTCGGCAAAGAACGCCTCGGCCAAATCGAGGAAATGCTCGCTTAACTCAGCGGCGACCCTTCCAGCGTGATGCGATGCATTTCGCGGCGCACGCCGTGATAATCATTCAGCGCATAATGCCAGGTGCAGCGATTGTCCCAAATGGCAATCGACCCGGACGCCCATTTAAAGCGCGTTGTGTGCTCCATTAAGGTTGCGTGCTGATAGAGATAATCCAAAAGCGGTTGGCTCTCTGCGGCGGTCCAGCCCTCAAAATGCAGGGTGAAAGCCGGATTGACATAAAGCGCTTTTTTGCCGCTTTCCGGATGGGTGATGATGACCGGATGCACGGCGTCCTGCGTGGCTTTTTCGGCATTTTCAAACACATCATCCATTTCGGCGCGATAGGCGGATTGGTCACCGAAAATATGGCGGCTGGAATGCACTGCATTGACATTTTCCAAAGTCGCTTTCAGGCCCGGGGACAGGCTGTCATAGGCTTTATACATGCAGGCAAACAGCGTATCGCCGCCGACAGGCGGGGTTTCGCGCGCCAGCAAAATCGACCCCATGGCCGGAATTTGGTCATAGCTATGGTCGGTATGCCAGCCGCCGCCAATATTCGTCACCTGATCTTTTTCCTTGGTGACTGAGGCTATTTTCTCATAGCCGTCAACTTTCGGGAAAAACCGGTTCACATTAATCTCGCCAAAACGTTCAGCGAATTCAATATGTTGCTCGGGCGTCATATCTTGGCCGTGCAAAAACACCAGCCCATGTTCGATAAAACTGTCTTGAATGGCGGCAAAATCAGCATCGCTCAAACCGCCGCCAATATCGACATTTGCCAGTTCAACGCCAACGCCACCCGATACGGGTCTAATCTCGACTGCGCTCATTATCATCTCCCCCAAAATTTTGATCACTATAAGGCTGCTTTTGGGCGCGTGACAAGTCTGCGTCATGCACGTGAAAACAGTCTCTTGTGATAAATTTGTGCGGTTTTTTGTGGTAAAACTAAGAAATGAGCGGTGATTCGGAATAATCGCCGCGAATCATGATGCCTGCCCAAGGGGCTTTTTAAAAAGCGTTTGGGTGTGAGGCGTCTGGTAAACGGGTGTTGACTGTATGAGTAGAGCCGAAGCATTTCTTGCCGGAGCCGTGCAAATTGCCGGACCGCTTTTGCGGCGGCAAGAGCGGATTGTGGCGGTTAAACTCCACCCTGATGCGGTTTCCGTAGTGCAGCTTCACCCAACCCTTGATGATTGGGATTTGGACCGATTGGTCAGCTGGTCATTGGAGAACGCCATTGGCCGCTCGCCGGTGCAGGATAATTTCAACTATCTTGCCGACCAAATTTCCGCCGCCGCCCAAGAGGCCGATATTGACGGCGTTGATGCGGGCATCTCCATTCCACATTCTTTGTTTGATGTGCGCATTTTGCAACTCCCCTATATGGAAGAGGACGAGCTGGCAGACGAAGCCGCCGAGCCGGAATTTTGGGAGGAGTTTGACCCTGAGCTGAGTAATTTGGTCGGGCGCGTGGTGCGCCATCAAATTCTTTATGCCAATGAGGGCGAAGACCGCATTGATGTGATGATTGCCAGCCTGCCGGTCGGTGAGTTGGAACGCTATCGCTCGCTCATGCTGGAGGCCAATCTCATTCCGGTATTTGTCGAGAATGAGCTGTTCTCTCTGGTTAATGGCATTTACGCCCGCATGAGCACGGATGAACGCTATAAGCCGTTTGTCGCCGTGCATTTATGCCCGGGCAATAATCAGATTGTCGCGCATTATCGCGGTCGGCTTTATATGCACAAAATCAATATCTCTGATTTTGATGAAGCCCTGCTGATGGAGCTTGAGCGCGTTGATGAGGTCGAGGGTGATTTCTGGGAGGAAGTGGCCATTCGCGTCAGCGAGCAGGTGAAGCAGGCCATTTCATTTTTGGTCGAGACCTATGATGTGCCGCGCCCCGATAAGGTGATTTTGGTTTCCGAATATCGCGAGATTGAAAATTTTTACTTCCTGCTGCATGAGCGGCTCGGCGCGGCGCGGGTGGTGATTTATGATGCGATGGACGATGTTGAGGTGCCCAATGAGCATCAAAAATATGTCGATTTTTTCGCCAATCCGTCAATTTTCACAACGGCGATGGGGCTGGCCACTCAAGGTTTGAATGTTGAAGGGCGCAGCCATGCGCATATGCATAGCCGCCTCATCTCAATGAATTTCCTCGAAGACGCGCCGCGCATTCGCCGCAATCGGCAATTGGCGGCGGTCAATCGTATTTTGTCGCTGGCCATTGTTGCGGTGATTTTATTTTCCGGCACAGTGCTGGGGGTCAATACGGTGCCGGCTTATCTGCAAACGCGCGAGGCATCGACCCAATATAATGCGGCGGCCAGCGCGGCGCGGGCCGAGGCCTTGCGACGGCAGGTGAATGAGAAAAAGCTGACCGAGATAAATCAGGTCATTACCGATATTCGCGCCAATTCGGCCAATCGCGGCTATGGCGTATTTCTGTCGAAATTACCGGCGCTTTTGCCCGCCGGTGCGGAATTGCAGAAACTTGAAATTGACGCCAAGGACGGCGTCACATTGGCCGGTTTGGCAATGGAAAATGAGGATATTAATCGGCTGAAACGCAATTTGCGTTCGGCGAAAATCCTGCGCCGCGACCCGACTGTGGAAACCGAAAAAGAGGGCGACTTTTGGCGCTTCTCCATGACACTCACCTTGTCGAGGATGCAGTAATGTCTGATCCGACCCCTCATCCGCAATCCGAAGCGCCGCTTTCGGCGGATGCACGCAGGCTTTTGGCTGAAATCTCAGGCGCGATTGCGCCGTCCGAGGGCGCGCTTGATATGGCGCAGATGGGCGCAGAGCCCGCGTCCGTATTGCTGACGCCGCATGAGGATACCAAGGCGCGCGCCTTTGCCGATTTGCTCAATCATATTGAGGATAGCGACGGCACATTAATGGTGGATGAGGCGGCGGCGCTTGAGGTGGCGGAGAAATATCGCAGCGAGAAACAAGCCACCCATATCAGCCTTGATAAGGATGATTTACTGGACGAGTTCGCCGCCCCGTTAATGCACGCATCAGGGGATGCGACAGAGGCGGCATCAGCAGACGGTTTTGGCGATGGCGCGGATGATGTGATGGATGGCGCCATATCCCTCACTGATGAAGAAATCGATGCGGCTTTGGGTGATGACCCATTTGGCGAAGATGGTTTTGAGGAGACGCCCAAAGCCAAGGGCCGCTTTGGCGGTTTGCTGTCGCGCTTTCGCGCCGGTGCAGGCGGGGTGACGCGGCTTATCGGCGTGCGTAATGCAGCAACCGCCTATGACGCGCAATCGGGCGCATCGCTTTTGCCCTATACGATTATTCGTGCCGTTATTTTGGTGCTGGTGGCGGCCGTGCCACCGGCGGTCAATCTCGCCATTATCCAACCGCAAATTTCCGATAATGGGCGCAAGCTCACGCAAATTCGCGGCTTTGAGGCGCAAATGTCGGAAAATAAAAAACTGGCTGACAGCATGGCAGTGCGGCTGTCGGCGCTTGAGCAAGACGCCAAGCGGCGCATTGACAAGCTGATGCCCAATGCGGATTTGGAAGTGTTGTTCAATCGCTATGTGTCGGCTTTGCAGAAATATGATATCGAATTGCAGGGTTATAATTTATCCTCCATGGATGACCGCAAAGTGGTTATCGGCAATCGCGTGCAGCAGACAAATCTGGTCGAGCTTAGTCTTGAAGGGCGCTATGATGTCTATGTCGATATTCGCAAAGTTTTTGTTGATGAGTTGAAAATTGCCAGTGTGCTGAAAGAGACAATGGACCCGCAAACCGGAAGCCCGAACCTATCCATTAAGGCCAGCCTGATGGTGCCGACCAAGCGCGACTATGATGCGGAATTGGACGACCCGACCAGAAAACTGGCGGAGGCGAAGAAATAATGCATGTGGTGATGAATTTCCCCCCCGGCCTTTTGCGGGTCGCGCTGCTCGCCTTGGCGATGGGCGGATATGGCACGGCCTTCGCGCAACCCGCCAAACCGGCTCAAATGACACCGGCGGCAGAGACCGCAATTCGCGAAAACCCGAGCGCGGCGACACAAAATATCGCGGCGGCCGACCCGCAAGACCCGTTTGTGCGCGGGCTGAAGCGCTTGGACGAGCGTCTGCGCCTGCAACGCGAGGCCGAGGAATTGGCGCGCAAAGCATTGGCATTGCAACAAGGCACGGGCGTCACATCAGCCGATGGCGAGGTGGTGAGCGAGGAAGAGATTATTATTCCGGCACCGATTTCTGACCCGGATTTCTTCACCGCTTTTGCGGCGCGTAAATATCGCCTTGACGGGCTGGTGCTGTCTAAGCCGCACAGCCAGCCGGTGATTCATGTTTTGCAAGAAGTTGAAAAACCGACATCCGGCCAGCTCTTTTGGTCGGGGCGCGAACGGCGTTGGGTGTATCAGCGCAACCAGGGCGAGACCCTGTCTGCCATTGCCCGCAAGCTGGTGATGCAAGTGGATGATATGCTGGCCATGAATAATGCGCTGCGGGAAAGCCAGCTTGCCGACCCGATGCGCTTTTATGTCAGCCCGCGCGATAATGGCCCGCTTACCCATATTTTATTGCGCAGCGACACGCTGGCCAAGCTGGCAAAAATTTATGATACGGATGTGCCCCGCTTGCGCGTGCGTAATGATTTGGGCGCAGATGATAAGCTGGTTTTGGGACGGCGTTTTCTCATTCGCGAAAAAGCCATTAATGACCGGCTGGCTCGCATGGCCGTGCCCGCACCGGTTCAAATTGATGACAGCCATTTGACCAAGGCCCGCATGCCTTATGCGCGGCTTGGACAATTTGCCGATGAGAAAAAAGCTATGCGCGGCGCGCGCGAATTTTTTGCCAAATATTATGAGCTGATGGATAGCGATATTTCACTGCGCCGCGAAAGCGACGATAAGGTGAAGGGCAAGATGTTCTATAATATGGATATCGGGCCGTTGCGATCCGAGCGGCATGGCGAGGCTTATTGTGCGCTGTTTCGCAAAGATGATTTGCCCTGTCTTGTGGTCAATCGCGTGCCCGGGCCGGAACGCGCGCGCAATTTTGACAGCCACGCCATCATCTCGGTCAGTCCTTATGTTTATTTTGACGGCGATGATGAGCTGGATAGCGGGCGCACGGATATGGCGCGCCTGACCAAGCTCGAATATTTTCTGACCGAAGGCCAAGTGCTTGGCAATGCGGAAGGGACGATTGCCAAAATCACCAATGACCGCATTATGCTGACCGATGCCAATGGCTATTTATTGACCCTGCCGTTTAATCGCATACCGGAAATTGATCCGGAAGAAAAACGCCGCGCCGCCGAGGCTGCGCGCCAAGCCGCGCTCGATAAGGCGGCCAAAGCCGCAGGGGCGGCGGTAGATGCGGCGGGTAATATTGACCCGGATGTGCCCGGCGCTGAGGATACGGCTTTGGGCCAAAGGCTGATGAAGGGCGAGGCCACGCGGCGCGAAGGCTCGCAAAACTTCATTAAGCAATTGGCCGAAAAGCCCAAAAAGATTGATGAGAAATAGGGTTAAGGGCGCGTAAGAATGACGGAATACACAAAAGATGTTGCGGATCGCGTATTGCGTATTCTTCAGGCCAGCGGTCAGGTCGATGAGGCCAAAATGACCGAGATTATGGTGCAGGCGGAATCGCGTTCTTCGCGCGCGCTGGCGCTTTTAATGGAAGCCAAGCCCGACCCTGATGACCCGAGCAAGCCCCCCGCCGCCGCGGTTGAAGAAGAATTAGTGGTCAATATTTTGTCGCGCGCTTATGCCTTGCGGCGCAAAAACCTCGCCCCCCATGAGGTGGCCAAAGACGCGTTGACCTCCGTACCCAAGGATATGATTGACCGCGAGCATATTTTGCCATTTGCCCGCGAAGGGCGGTTTTTGCGGGTGGCGACAGTGGACCCGACCAAAGCCACTTTGGCTAATCAAATTAAGGCGCTGAGCAATCAAAATGTTGAGTTTTTCCTCATCAAGCCCAGCGAGTTTGCCGCCTGTATGGGCCATGAGGATGTGCAGGCCAGCTTGGGCCAAAAAAAGCAAGAAGCCGCCGCCGCGCCGGCTGCCGAGGCTTTGCGCCCGACACCGCGCCGCCGCTCGGCCTATGATATTGATGACCCGACCGTGGTGATTA
Organism: Alphaproteobacteria bacterium; assembly: GCA_029253645.1. GTDB lineage: Bacteria > Pseudomonadota > Alphaproteobacteria > RS24 > RS24 > UBA8337. The sequence continues at coordinate 18,364 of JAQWZC010000012.1, forward strand.
AATTTGTCGATGATATTTTGGAGCAATCGGTCACCACCGATACCAGCGATATTCATGTGGAGCCTTATCGCGAAACGGCGCGTATCAGATTTCGCATTAATGGCGTGCTGCAAGCGCAAGACCAGTTTTCCGATTTCCTGTTTCATAATTATCTCGCTGTCATTACCCGTTTCAAAATTTTGGCCGATTGCGATATTGCCGAAAAACGCCTGCCGCAAGATGGCGCGATTACCTTTAAGGCGCCCGATGGCGAGGATGTCGATACGCGGTTTAATGTGCTGCCGGGCAAAAATGGCGAGCGCATTTGTATCCGCCTGCTGAAAGGCGACCCGTCGCTCTCGATTGAGAAAATCGGTTTCAAAGAGGCGGATTTGAAAAAACTCATCGACGCCATTACCGCGCCGCAGGGCATGGTGCTGGTCACCGGCCCGACCGGCTCGGGCAAAACCACAACGCTTTATGGCGCGCTGCAACATATTAATGACCCGGGCACTAATATTATGACCGCCGAAGACCCGGTCGAATATTATTTGGAAGGCCTCGGGCAAACCCAAGCCAATGAAAAAATCGGTCTGTCCTTCTCCTCTATTTTGCGCGCCTTTTTGCGCCAAGACCCTGAGGTGATTTTGGTTGGTGAGATTCGCGACCAAGAGACGGTGGAGATTGCCGTTAAGGCGGCGCTGACCGGTCACTTGCTGCTCTCGACCCTGCACACAAATGACGCCATTTCGACGATTTCGCGGTTGCTCAATATGGGCGTGCCAAGCTTTATGATTTCTGCCGCTTTATCGCTTGTGGTGGCGCAGCGTCTGGCGCGTAAAAATTGCCCCGATTGTTTGGTGCCAGATGATAATGCGACGCCTGCCGCGCTTGAATATATCGGCTTTAGCGCCGAAGAAGTGCAAGCCATGCAGCCGCGCAGGGGCAGTGGCTGCGCCAGTTGCGACGGCACGGGCTATAAGGGCCGACAGGGTATTTATGAAGTTTTGCGGGTGACGCCGGAGGTTGAGGCGACGATTTTGAAGCAAGCGCAAGCGCCGGAAATTCTGGAAGCGGCGCGGGTCGATAATTTTATGACCATGCAAGAAGTCGGACGCGATTACATTAAAGATGGCGTTTTATGCCTTGAAGAGTTTACACGCGTGCTGGTGGTCAGTTAGGTTTTGTCATGACATTTTATGCGTATGCCGGTCTGCAAGGCAAAAAAAAGGTAAAGGGGCAAGTCGAAGCCAATAGCATGGCGCGGGCGCGCTCGGCTTTGCGCCAGCAACGCATTAAGGTCAAAAAAATTAAAGAGGTGAAGGATAAAAAATCCGGTGCGCTGGATATTCAAATCACCTGGGGCCCTTTCGGCTCGATACCGTCAAAAGAAATTTTGATGTTCACCAAAAAACTATCCACCATGATACGCGCCGGATTGCCGATTTTGGACGGGCTGGTGATGGTGGCGGGGCAGACCAAAAACCCGAATATGAAGCGCGTCACCCAGCAAATGATTTCGACCCTCAATGATGGTAAGCCGCTCTCTGCCGCTTTTCGCGAGCATGAACGCCATTTTGATAATGTCTATCGCAATATGATTGAGGCCGGTGAAGTGTCGGGCATGTTGGATAAATTCATCGACAAGCTGGTGGAAATTCTTGAAAAGCAGCAAAAGATTAAAGCCGGTATCAAATCGGCCATGTTCTATCCGGTGACATTGATTACCGTCTCGCTGGGCATCTCGCTTTTCATGCTGACCAATGTGGTGCCTACTTTCCAGGAAATGTATGAGGGCATGGGCATTGCGCTGCCCGGCCCGACACAGGCCATTGTTGATGCCAGTGAATGGATCGCCGATATTCGCAATGTGGCCGGGGTGTTTGCGGTTATTTTCGGCACGATTACGTTTCACAGCCTGATGACCAAATATGTTCATCCCTATCGTTATTTATGGCACATGCTTTTGCTGAAATTGCCGCTCTTCGGCGGTATTATCATGATGGCTGTGGTGGCGCGCTCATCTTTGCTGATGGCCAATCTATTTGCCGCCGGGGTCAGCGTGTTGGAAACCCTGACCGTGGCCTCCACGGTTACGTCCAATACATTATTCATGAATGCGTTTGGGCGCGTGAAACGCGACGTCATGACCGGTGCGGAATTATCGTCGCTTTTTGCCAAGGAAAAAGTCTTCCCGATTGAGCTGTCGCAGCTCATCGCGGTCGGTGAGCGCACCGGTAATATGGAAGAAATGCTGAACTCAATTGCCAATTATTATGAAGAAGAATTCGACGCGCTGGTTGAGGGGCTTTCAACCGTTATCGAACCGGTGATGATTGTGTTTGTCGGTGGCCTTATCGGTATGATGGTGGTGGCGCTTTATCTGCCCATCTTCTCGGCCGGTGATTTGGCCGGCGGCTAAAAACCGCTTGCTTCATTCGGCTCGCCATCGCCGCACCAATCATCCTCAAATGTCTTTGGCCAGCTTGTGCCGGTATCGGCTTCATCGGCCAGCATGGCCGGGGCCGGTGCTTTGCGGCGGCACAGGCCCTCCGGTGTGCGGGTCGGGCGCGCCAACATATGGGCGTCCCAAAACCGGCAATGGCGGCAATGGACAATGGGCGTCGGCGCAACAGTCGGGGCAAAATCACTCTCACTCATAGGCAGAAACTGGGTTATCAGAGGAAAAAAAGCAAGTTTGATTATGGATTTTCCCTCTTTAGACTATATTGTGCGTGTCGTTTTAATTGTGAGTTGCTTATGAGTGCTGCTGAAAAAAAGCCCGATGAGGGCGCGCCTGACCTGAGTTGTCTGGCCGATGTCGTATCCGCCATTTTGGTGACGGTGCGCGATAAAGAAGAGCAAGTGCGTTTGGCGCTGGCGGCCATGCTGTCGGGCGGACATTTGCTGATTGAAGATGCCCCGGGCATGGGCAAGACCAGTCTGGCGCGCGCATTGGGCCATCATTTGCAGCTCGATTGGAGCCGCCTGCAATGCACCAATGACACGACACCTTCGGATATTGTCGGGGTGAATATATTTGACCCGAAAAGCGGTGACTTTGATTTTCGCCAAGGGCCGGTTTTCACCCAGCTTTTGCTGGCCGATGAATTAAACCGCGCGCCGTCGAAAAGCCAGTCGGCATTATTGGAGGCGATGGCCGAGCGGCAAGTGACAGTTGACGGGGCGAGCTTCACATTGCCCGAGCCGTTTATCGTGATTGCGACGCAAAACCCGACCGAGCAAATCGGCGTCTCGCCCTTGCCGGAAAGCCAGCTTGACCGCTTTGCCGTCTCCTTCAGCCTCGGCCTGCCCTCCAATGCGGTAGAGGCGGATATTTTGCGCGATGCCGTTTCAGGCGAGGAAAATTTCGAGCAAGGCGCGCCGGTTCTCTCGGCGGGTGATTTTAATAAGCTGCGCCGTCAGTGCGCGCAGATTATTTTTAATGATGCGATTATCGGCTATGTGCAAAATCTTGCGACGCGTCTGCGTGCGGCCAGCCTGCCCAATTTATCAGTGCGTGCGCTGATACAGATAAAGGGTTTGGCACAAGCCCATGCCATGATTGACGGGCGCGATTATTGCCAGCCCGAGGATGTGCAGGCCGTGTTTGTGCCAGCTTTGCAGCATCGTATGGGCGGGCTTACCAATGCCGGTGGCGCATTGCTGGCAGATGTTTTGCAACAAGTGGACGTGCCTTAGGGGCGGGTAAAAATGGTCACCATGTCGGATGCCGCATTACATAAAGACACATTGCCCGCTCAGAAATCGCTGTCTTTTTCTGAGCGCCTGACGCAAAAACTGATCATGCGGCGGCGCAAATGGACGGGCGGCACATGGTTGATTAAGCAAAGCCAGATTTTTATTCTGCCCAATCGTTACGGGATTTATGCCGGATTTCTGGTGCTGGCCAGTTTTGCCATGGGCTATAAAGTGCAGAATAATTTCATCCTGCTCGGGGTGATTTTTCTGTTTCTGGTATTCATGCTGTCGCTGATTGCCAGTGTGCGCAACATTCAAGGCCTGCGGGTCGATATTCATTTAGAGCCTTATTATTTTGCCGATGGCATGACGCATATTCGCTTGGCGCTGCGTAAAGACCAGCCCGCTTTTAATCTGACCTTATCCGGCCCGATGGGCGATATGCCGCTCGATTTATCCGGCGGCGCGACCAGCATTCTCGTGCCGGTCGGGGCGTTGGCGCGCGGGGTTTATCAGGTTCCGCCATTGAAAATTCAAACGCTGTTTCCGTTTGGTATTGCGCGGGCGTGGAGTTGGCTGCGCCCGCCCGGCGATATTGTGATGGCGCCCGCACCCGCTCAACAAGCGGCGCAGGCCTATCCGCGTGGCCATCCGGCGGCGGCGCATCAGGCGCAAGCGGCGGCGCAAAAGCGGCAGCAAAATAATTTTGCCGATGAGCTGGGTGATTTGCGCGATTATGGCCCGTCTGACCCACCGGCGCGGATTGACTGGAAGCGTTATGCGGCGACGCGCGAAACCATGGTGCGCGATCACGGGCTGGACACGCAAGGCGAGATGATATTGCGCCAACCGACGGGCGATTTGGAAACCGGCCTGTCTTATTTATCGGGCGGGTTACTGGTGGCCGAGCGCATTGGCGCGCCGGTGCGTATGCGCTTGGATGGCGCGGATTATCAGATTTATGACAAACCGGCGCGGGAGAAGGCGTTTTATGCTTTGGCGCGGACAAAATAGGCTGGGCTTTTTGCCCGGTTCGGCAAAGGCGCAATTAACTGCGCTGCTGCTGGGTTTGGCGGCGGCGCCGGTGGCGCTGATGATGGCGCTGTTCACCGATATACGCGCCTTGTTTTTATGGCTGCTTATGTGGCCGGTCACGCTGATGCCGCGCCGCTGGTGGCGCACGGTTTTTTTGCTGGCCTTGATACCGACCATGCTGACGCTTCTGGCGCAATTGGCGCGCCCGCCGCAAGCGCCATATTTTATGCTGGTGGTGTTGGTCTTGTCGGTTTGCGAGCAAGTTACGGAAGACGGCCGCCCGGGGGCGTTTAACCTTATCGGGGTTATTTTTCCGGCGCTTTGCGTCATGGTGCTGTCAACCAATGTGTTTGTGTTTTTGCTGCTCTTGGTGGCGGTGATTTTTTACGCCGGTGTTTACACGCTGCGGATAAATGACATGCCGCTATCGGGTCTGCGGATTCGCTTATTGCCGATTGTGCTGGCCTTATCGGGCTCTTTATTCTTCGCCATTGCCGCTTTTCTTCTCATGCCGCGCATTAATCCGGCGGCGATTCCCGGTCTGGTTGCGCCGCAAGCCTCGAGCGGGGTGGGCGACCGGCTTGATATGGGGCGATTTTCCGACGTGATATTGAACGGCGATGATGCGTTTCGCGCTTTTGTTGAAAAGCCGCTGCCGCAAAAGGATTTATATTGGCGGGTGCATGTGCTGGGACTGATGGATGGCGCAAGCTGGACGCGTGACCCGCGCCGTGACGCGCAAATCGGGGCGCTGGCTTTTGATAAAACCGTCGGGCCGGTTGATAAGACCGTGCGCTATGCCATTCGCCATGCCCGCCAAGCGCCGGATTGGCATCCGGTTTTGGGCATCGCGCTGGCGGCGCGCATTGATGATAATGCGCGGCTCAATCGCTATGGCGAATATGTCAAACGCACGCCCAATAGTGTGCTTGACCAGCAAGTGCTGGTGACTTCAAGTCTTGATGACCCGTATCGCGCCAGCGTGCCGACGGGTTTACAAATTTCAGGACAGCCCAAATTGGCGGCTTGGGCGCGAGAGAATTTTGCGCAAGCCGGAACGCGCCAAAAATTTATCGACCGACTTTTGCTGCATTTCGCATCCGGTGATTATCAATATACATTGCGGCCCGACACGCTGCGCGGTGCGCCGTCAGGGCGTTTGGACCGGTTCTTTTTCGATACGAAAAACGGCTATTGCAGCCATTATGCTATGGCCATGGCGACGGCTTTGCGCGCCGCGGGCATCCCCGCCCATGTGGTGGTCGGCTATCATGGCGGCGAGTGGAACGGCTTTGGACAATATTATCGCATCCGCCAATCTGACGCCCATGCTTGGGTTGAAGCGGAGGTCAGGCCGGGTGAATGGCTGCGCCTAGACCCGACGCAAGTTGTGCCCAGTGCGGCAAGCCGCTTTCGGGCGCGGCAATTTGAGGCGCGCAATATTGAGACATTGGCCGGTTGGCGCGGTGTCATGGGGCGCAGCTTGCAGCGCGTTGACGCTTTTGTCGTGCGGTTGAACAGCGATATTGTGCTGTATGATGAGCAGGCGCGGCGCGAATTATTATCCGGCACAGTGCTGGGGCGGCTGGTTTCTTTTGTCAGCTTTTGGCTCTTGGCCAGTCTGGCTTTTATTGTGCCGCTGTTTTTATGGCGCTGGTGGGTGCGGCGCGACCCGATGCTGCGCTTGGACCAAGAATTTTTGGCTTTGGCACGCAAAGACGGGCTGGCGCGCGCCTCTTATGAAGGGCGCATGAATTTTGCGCGGCGATGGGCTGAGGAAATGCCCGTCTTGGCTGAGCCGGTGGCGCAATTTGCCGAGCTTTTTTGCCGCCTGACCTATGGGGCGTCTCATGATGCGGATAGGGATATGGCGCGGCGGGAATTAAAAAACCGCCTCACGCTTATTAAAAAATTGCGCCGTAATATGACGCTAAAGCGTAAAGGTTAAATCGAGGCGATTGCGCCCGTCATCATGCCACCAATGCGCCGTATCGGCGATTTCCTGAATTAAATGCGTGCCGAGGCCGCCTTCGCGAATATCGTCAAGGTCGCGCGGTTTCACCTTATCAAGGTCAATGAGCGGTGCCGTGTCGGTAATGCTGACATGCAGTTTTTCTGCCGCAATATAACCGCCGATTTCAATGCGCCCGCTCATATTTTCGGGGAAGGCATGGCGAATGATGTTTTGCGTCGCCTCATCAACGGCGAGACATACATTCGTCACAATGCCCTGCGCCGATGTCGCGCCGAGCTGGGTTTCAATTTCGCGACGCAGCCGCCGCAATTCCGGCACTTCATTGGTAACCGAGATATTAAATAAAAATTCTTCCCCCGCCAGGGCGGGTTCCATAATGGCGGTTTGCAGCGTGCTGGCGGCTTGCTTTTGCGGCGCGCAACCCAGTCCCAAAAGGGTCAAATCATCGGATAGGCGGTCGGCTTTTTGGCGCACCACATCAACCGTATGGATAATTTGGTCGGCAATGGTGAAGCCCATTTGCGCCGATAGAATGGCCGCCAATTTGGCCGCGCCCAACATGGCGCCGTTCACCTCGGCCTCGGTAATGCCGTCGGAATAACAAAACAGCCGCGCTGCGCTGAGGTCGTGATGTTCGACAGTGATATCTGCCGCCTCAAAATCCAGAATGCCCAGCGGCTGAATACTGGCCTCGACATAGGAAAACTGGCCGCTTGCGCCGACAATCAGCCCCGGCTCGTGACCGGCATTGCAGCATTGCACAGCCCCATTATCGGGTGCATAGCAGCCAATAATGGCGGTGACGAACATGCCGTTAAATGCGGTTTCCACCAGTTCGGCATTCATCCGCGCCGCCAAATCATTGACCGGCGGATTATTGCGGCTGAGGGTGCGAAACAGGCTGTGGGTTTTGGCCATGACCAAAGCGGCATCCGTGCCTTTACCCGAAACATCGGCCATGCAGAAATAAATCTGTCCGTCGCGCGAGACATAATCATAAAGGTCGCCGGAGACGCCTTTTTTCGGCACATTGACGCCGTGAATAAAGTCAAAATCGGCATTGGGAAACAGGCTTTCCTGCACGCGCGAGGCCATATGCAAATCGCGCTGAAAATTATCGGCCTCAACCATGCGCGTGGCCATTTGCGAATTGGCCAAGGCCAGAGCGGCGTTTTTGCCATAAACCGAAACCAAGGCGGCGTCATCATCGCTGAACAGCGCGCCATCGCGGCGGTTAATCAGCTGAATAGCGCCAAAGCGTTTGCCGTGACCGGAGACCGGCACACAAATCATTGATTTTGTTTCAAAGCCGGTTTTGGCATCAACCGCGCCGGTGAAATCAGGGTCATCAGCCGTGTCGCGCACATAGCGCATTTCATCGCTTTGGGTCACCGCGCCGACAATCCCCTGATCGGCGGGCAGGGTGAGGCCGGTAATATCAATCGGGCCAATACAGGCGGCGCAGCGCAGGCTGTGGTCATCTTCATGCAGCATGAAAAAGCTCGCCGCCTCGGCACCGATTTCTTCGCAAATATAATCAAGGCCTTCATAAATTGTTTGCGTCATGTCAGAGCTGGACGCAAAGGCCGACATCATGCGGTAAACAATATCAAGCTGGCTTTGGCTTTCCGGCATTTTATCAGCCAAATGTGCCCGGGGTGAAGCCGCCGCCGCTTCCCGATGCGCCGCCGCTTCCTGATGCGCCATTTGAGCCATCTTCAGGCTCGTCAGGGGCTGGGGTAGGCGCAGGCGCGGGTTTCGGCGCGGGTTCCGGTTCCGGCGCGGGTTCCGGTGCGGGTGCGGGTTCAGGTTCAGGCGCGGGTTCGGATTTAGGTTCGGTTGCGGGCGCGCTGGCCATATCGCCGCTGGCGATGGCGGCGATTAAATCATCATCGGCTGAGGATGCCGCCGATGGTGTCATGGGCGGCGCTTCTTTTGGCGCGCTATCGGCTGGGCTATTTGGTTGCGCAATCTCGCTGGCAATTGCCGTGTCGCCATCGCCGGTTTTTGAAAACACATCGACATCAACCAAATCGGCGGGGCCGGATAGGGCGGTAATCGGCAAAATTTTGTCGAGCTTGGCCAATTGCAAAACCCGCATGGCTTCGTCGCTAATGGCGCTGATGGTGAAGCTAATCTTCTTTTGTTTACAGGTCTGCATGGCGATAATCAGAATGGAGACGCCTGAACTGTCCAAATAGCTGATATTGGTCGCATCAATCGTCAATGAAGCGGCGTCTTCTGTCTGGCTGGCAATTTGGGTTTTTATCTCCGGCGTCACCTCTAAATCTATGTCGCCGGCAAGTAAAAGTGTTATATTTTCGCCACGGTCGCGTTTGAATTGAAAAGCCATACTGAAACCCCTAATAACTGCATGTAATAGTAGGGGTTTTAAGGATACACCGCATCAAAAAACTTTAGAAAAGCGGTTGCAAACCGCATGAATTTGAAGTCTATTCATTTTGTTGGGTATCGCGCTTAGGCGCGTCTGTAAGTAGAGGAGAGTTCCCATGGACATTCGCGCAAAAAGCGAACGAGGCTTTAGCCTTATTGAACTATTGGTTGTTGTTGCAATTATTGGTGTATTGGCCGCCGTTGGCGTTGTCGGTTACCAAGGTTATATCGACAGCACTAAAAAATCCGTCACCGATGCAAACGCTAAAGCGGTTCATCAGTGGTTGGTTAACACAAAAACCGTCCGCGCTGCGGGCATCGACACCGATCCGGTGGCGTGTAAATCAGCAACACTGACATCAGCCACCACGGCTGCTGCAGCGGTTGCGACAACCGGTTGCTTCGGTCAATTGGGCGCTGCAGGCGGTCCTTTCGAAAGCTTCAAAAACCCGTATTCGACTTCGCGCACCGGCTCAACAGCCATTCGCGCAATTGCCAGCTCAACTGCTGTTGTTGGCGACGGTACGGCTGATTGCACAACCCTCGATGCGTCATCAGAAAATGGTGACATTATCGTCCGCGTAAGCGGTGCAGGCGCAAGCCACATTGACGTGTATTTCTGCGCCAAAGAAGGCGACAGCGACGGTAAACTCACCAAGCGTGACACCACCATCGCTAACTTCTAGTCGCGATTTCATGTTTGAAATTGAGAGCGCTGTGCTTGCACGGCGCTCTTTTTTTGTTTTGAGAGTTCCACCATGCGCCTGCCGCATTTTCTAAAATCCCCGCTCAGTTGGAGCGCCATATTATTGTTTGGCGTGGCATTTAATCTGCATGTTGCGGATATGGGTGAGACTTATGTGGCGCGCAATTTAAGCGCCTGGGCGGTTATCGGCGTCAGCTTGATGGCCTTATGGGGGCCAAAGCTGCGGCGCGGGGTGCTGGCTTGGTCGCCGCTTTGGCTCGGCGGCCTCTTACTGCCGCCTATTGGCGCGGTTTTTGTGCTTTTGGTCAATATTCTCGGCGGCTTTGATGGCTTGCATATGGGACATTATTTTCTGCCCGTCATCTTGCTGGCTTTCGGGCTTTTGGTCTTGGGATTGTTGAACCATATTGAGGGCGATAAAGCGCCCGATATGGCGGTGCTGTTCATGCTTATCGGGCTGGCATTGATGCCGCAATATGCGCTTTATCTCGTGCAAGAAAACCCGCTTTTCGCGCAAAGCGCATCTGTGGTGGGCGGGGTGCCATATTGGCTGAGCAAGCCGTCGGCGGGTTTTGGGCAATATAATTTGCTTGGTTCGATGATAGCCAGCCTGCTGGTTTTGGGCGTGGCGGCATTCACCCTTATCCCAATGCGCCGCGGGCAGCGCCTCATAATCGCCGGATTGCTGGTTTTTTACGGGCTTGATTTACCCTTTGTGCCTAGCAAAACCGCGCTTTTGGGCGTGAGCATCGGCCTCGGCCTTTTGGCAATTTATGTGTTTTCAGTTGCGCGCGCCCCCGCCGCCAAGCGCAATTTTGTAAAATCTGTGGCCCTGCTTTTGGTCACTTATGCGGCAGCCTATGGCTTGGCTTCGGTTTTGGGGCTGGACGCAGAATTGGCCGACCGGTCGCTTGACGCCAATCAAAACTCGTTTCAAACGCGCTTCACCATGTGGGTGCTGGGCTTTTGGGGGTTTATCGAAGCGCCGGTTTTCGGTCATGGGCTGGGCAGTTATTTGTCGGTCTATATGGCGCAATTCGCGCAAAATAGCGGCACCGCAGATTTATATTTCTTCCCGCTGGTCACCGTGCCGCATAATTTGTTCATTCATATTCTGTCTGAAACCGGCCTGTTTGGGCTGGCGGTCATTATGGGGCCGTTTATCTGGCTGGGCATTCGGGTTTTTCAAACCCATAAAAACCGCTGGTTGATTGCCGCTTTGGTGTTTCCCATTTTGCTGCATACGCAATTTGAATATCCCTATATGGCGTCGGGCGCGCATTATTGGATGTTTGCCATTGCCCTGGTGATGGGGCTGAGTTTCATACCCGAAACGGATAGACAAGCCACTGATGACGAAGCGACCCTGCCGCGCCATGCCGTTTTGACAAATAAAACAGCGCGGCGCGCGGCCCTCACTTTGCTGAGTGCGGCTTGTGGTGTCGGCATTTTTACTATGGGCGCGCTGATGGCGGATGTGCACCAAGCCAGAATGTCTTATAGCCGCGCCACCCAAATGTCGTTGGAACCCTATATAAAAGACCGCGCCAATGCGGCGGCATTACGCCATCCGATTTTGGGCGAGCGTGTGCGCGCTTTGAGCAATATTTATTTGATAAATCTTATATATAAAGAGCAGCGATTTGAGCTGCTGCGCCCGCTCGCGCTGCCCTATTTTGAGGCGCATGTTTTGCCGCAATATCCTGCGCCGCGCATATGGCGATTGGCGTTGCAAGTCTATGTGACGCTTGGCGAGTTTGATAAAGCGCGCGGGCTGATTGATGAGATAGAGCGTTATATGCCGGAAAAAGCCGCCTCATATCGCGCCGGATTGGCACAATATTTGGCGCAAATGCCTAATCGTCCTCAATAACGATAAGCCCCTGTTTTTCCAACTCATCGACATATTTTTCCATCGTCATCATGCCGTATTGCGCGCCGGTTTGCATGACGGTGGCGATTTGCGGAATCTTATCTTCGCGAATGAGGTTTTTAATCGCCGGCACGCAGACCATCACCTCAAACGCACCGATACGCCCGCCGCTTTTGCGCTTCATTAACTGCTGCGTCATCACCAATTGCAAAGATGACGCGACCATAGAGCGCGCTTGGGGTTGTTCCTCAGCCGGAAACGCATCAATGATGCGGTTAATGGTTTCGGCCGCGCCTGATGTATGCAATGTGCCAAACACCAAATGGCCGGTCTCGGCGGCGGTCAAAGCCAAGGAGATGGTTTCATAATCGCGCATCTCACCAAGCAGCAAAATATCGGGATCTTCGCGCAACGCGCCTTTCAACGCCGAGGCAAAGCTCATCGTATCGCGGCCCACTTCGCGCTGCGAGATAATCGACTTAATCTCCGAATGCACAAATTCCACCGGGTCCTCAATGGTGATGATGTGCTCGGCGCGCTCGCGATTGATTTTATTAATCATTGAGGCCAGCGATGTGGATTTACCCGAACCTGTCGGGCCGGTGACCAGCACCAGACCTTTCTTTTCGACCAGCACATTATGCACGGCGGCGGGCAGACCAAGCTGGTCAATATTCGGCACTTCAGTGACAATGGTGCGGCAAATCAAGCCCCAGCCATTCAGCGTGTGATAGCCATTGGCCCGAAAGCGCGCGCCATTTACCGTCACCGCAAAGTCAATATCTTTGGTGTCAACAAAATCGTCATAAAGCTCTTGGTCCAATTCGTGCTGAAAAACGCCGTCCAGCATCTCATGGGTAATCGGGCAGTCCTGCATAATCTGAATTTCGCCATTGACCCGAATGGCCAACGGGCTGCCCGAGCGCATATGGAAATCCGATATACGATATTCCTTCGGCAATTCGTCAAGATAACGATAAACCGGATTATCTGCGGGGATGGGTTTTTCGGATTGTGACATTTTCAGCTTTGACTCTACACGACTACTCGTAACCTGTTTATACTGGGGCTTCCAAAATTTGGCCAGAGGCGATGTGCTGTCCGGCCGTCACTGTTGCGGGTAAACTTCATGGCCAATGGTCTATATTTAGCGGCATTTATCGCGCTTATGGGTGCCTGTCTCGGCAGTTTTGCCAATGTGGCGGCGTTGCGGACATTGCGCGGCGAGGATTGGGTGCGCCAGCCCTCAGCCTGTTTTCATTGCGGCAAAAGGCTCGGTTTCCTCGCCAATCTGCCGATTTTCGGCTATGTGCGCCATGGCGGACACAGTGCCTGTTGCGGCCAAAAATTGCCGCGCCGTTATGTGCTGGTTGAAGTGGCCTTTGCCGCGCTGCTGGTGCTGGCCTTCCGGCAACTCGAGCTGCCGGTGTTTTTAGTCTTTGTGCCCTTTCTCATTCTGATGGTGGTGATTTTTCTTACCGATATGGACGCCTTTATCATTCCCGATTGGGCCAGTTTGGGCGGTTTGGCTTTGGGGCTGGGACTGGCGCTGTTTGGCGCGCCCGGCTTGCCCGTGCTCGCTGATGCATTGCTGGGCGGGGCAGGCGGCTTTGCGCTGATTTATGGCATTAATACCGCGTATAAATTATGGCGCGGCCATGACGGTATGGGCTTTGGCGATGTCAAGCTGATGGCCATGCTGGGGGTCTGGCTGGGGCCGTGGGCGCTCCTGCCGATTCTGTTTGCCGCCAGCATGAGCGGCGCGGTTTTTGGCCTTATGGCGATTTTGGCTACGCGGCTGCAAAAGGCTGAAAATCGGCCTGATCAACCGGCACAAGTGCCTTTTGGCTGTTTTTTGACCCCGATGGCGCTGGTCTGGCTGTTGTTTGCGCCACAATTACTGTCTGCCGCGCAATAATCCACCGATTTTGCATCACCTGTTACTCAAACAGCTTTATACTCAAGACAGCGAAAGAGATTCGTTTTTTAACGAGGATAAAGCATGAACACGTTGCGGACCGAAGATGATTACAAGCGCGCCATTAAAGAATTATTGGGGCAGGCGGAAACCAGTCTTGAGGCAGATTTAGAAACCCGCGACGGCGCGCAAAAAGCCGCCATGTCCGAAAATGACATTCAGCATTTTATGCGCGGCCTTGATTTGGCGATTACCGAGGAAGCGACGATTGCGCTGCGCGCCGAGTTTTTGCGTTATTCCAGCGTGTTTGACACCAAGCGCTCGCAAGACACGATTAAGCTGGCGGTCGCGCAAGTCATTCGTCCGATGATGGAAGAATGGATTAACCGCTATATGGCCGATATTGCCCGCGAGGTGATTACCGAGGCGATTGGCAAGATTACTGAGGTGCGGGCCACCGGAAATTTACGGCGTCCTAAATAGTCAGGCCGGATTGGCCACTGACGGAGAAAAGTTTTTGCGTAGAGTTACAGTCCCTGAAAAAGTCATAAGGCTCGCTATTGTGGGGGCGCTATGCGTCAATGTTTATGGCTGTGGCGCACGTACCGGTCGCGATTTAAGCATTTCGGGGGCGGTGCAACGTTTTGACGACCGCCGCGCCGCCGTGCGCGCCGAACAAGCCGCGCTTGACGGTATTGACAGTTCGCGCGTCTCGCAATTAAAACCCCTACCGCCGCGCCGCGAATTATTGCAAGTGCGGGTGCCGGGTAAAATCGAAATTGACGAGATTGCCGATGGCGTCGTCGCGCAATCCATGACGGAAATGTCATTACAGGGGCTGAAGCTGTCGCGCGCGGGCACAAGCAATGGCGCGCTGACCTCCAGCCGACGGTCTTTGCAGAGCCAGCTTAAGGCGATTGATAAACGTGCCGAAACCATTCGCCGCCAAAGACGCGGCGTGCTGGCCGGTTACAATACGGAAAAATTATTGCTCGACCAGATGGATATGCGCCATTCAAAATCGCGCGACCTGACCTTGCAGGGTTTTAAAATCGCCAATGAGAAATTATTGCAGGGCTTTATCGCCGATTTGGAAGCGCAATATGCCCAAGCCGAGCCGACGACGATTATTGGCCTGAGTGATAATAATGAGCTGGGCGCATTGGCCCTGTTCGGGCGCAATGAATTGGCGCGCAAGGATGAATATGTCTCGCTCGAGAAAAGTTTTCTGTTTGTCGGCAATGATGTCACCACTGGCGTTTCTTTGGGGCGCATGGATGATTTATCCGATGAGGTCGGCTCGCGCAGTCTGAGCGTCAATCTATCGGGTCTGCGATTGCCGACCGCGCTGAAATCTTTGGCGCGCTCCATTAATATGCAGGTTTATTTGTCACCCGCCGTCAATGCCGCGCCGCAAAAAGTCAGCCTCGATATTTCGCGCGCCGATGCGCTCGATATTTTCGATATTCTGATTGATAATTACGGGCTGGCTATGGCCTATGACCGCAAAATGGGCGTGGCGCGTTTTTATACACGCGCCGAATTTAACGAGCGCGTTGATGATGCGGTGGCGGCGGCTGAATTGCATAATCGGCGCGCTCGCAATTTACGCAAAATAAGCTCGCTGGAAAATGACACGGCGGCCTTGCGGCAGATTTATCAGAATTATTTTCAACATCCCGACGAAGCCGGACGGGTGCGCTCCTTGACCAATGACGCGATTATTGAGGACGACCATTCCCCGGCTGTGGCCAGCGCGATCGTGGCATTTAAGGAAGCCGCGCTGGAAAATGAGCGCGCCCTTGACGCGCTCGACCTCGAGGCCAGCACAAAACGCCAAGAGCAGGCGCGCAAAACCCAGACCGCCAAATTTGCGCTGGAGGATGTCGATCAGGCATTGGCCATGATGACGACTGAGCGCGGCAGCAAGCAAAAATTACTCGATGATATTGCCGCGCGCCTCACCGCTGCCCAAATGGCCAATGCGCCGGTTGATGCGGCGGGCAATGCCGTGCCGCAAATCGGCGGCGGGGTTGATGAGGCGACCAATCAAGCGGGTTTCCTCAATATGCCCGATGCTGATGAATTGCGCGGTCGCGTGGTGCGCGACGCGAATTTGCAAACCACCGAGCCGATTTATACGGAAAAATTCACCATTTATAATAGCGAAGGCGCGGCCAGTTGCAGCGGCGACAGCGCCGACCGCGTGAGCGAAATTCAAGCCGAATTGGCCAGCTATTTTGAGCAGCTTTATCCCGATGAGATGATTGCCGCAGAAAAAGCCTCTGAGCAGCGCGCCGAGACGGCGCGTTTGGCGCGCGAAAAACAAGAGCGCGACGCCGAGGCGCGGTCGCGTTTGGTGAACGCGCAAGGCCTGCCGCTTTTCGACCCGTTGCAAGAAGCCCTGGCCAGCGCCAATGTCGCCGATATTACCAGCGATATTGCCGGTGATGTTGCCGCCAGCCCGCAAGCGGCTGACCCGGCCGAGGCGAGTGAAGCCGGAGAGACGACAAATGGCGCGACCCCGCAAGCGGGCGCAGCGCAAGAGGATGCGGCGGCACCAGCTGAGCCGCCATCAACCATATTCTTGACCGACTCGGCGTTTCGCCGTCCTGCCGTTACCGCGGTGGGCGACACGATTATTATTTCCGGTTTCCGCCATGATATTGAATTGGTATCGGAGCTGATGGAAAGTTTCGACAAGCCGGATAAGCAGGTTTTGGTTGAAGTATTTATGGTGAATGTTGCGAAAAACTGGCAGCGTCAATTACAAAGCAAGCTTGAAAATGCGGTGCGGACAACGGCCAAAACCGATGCCGATATCTCGGCCTTGCCGGGCGCGACGCTGGGCGAATTGCCGGGCTTGGTTGAGGTGCGCGACAATGCGCTTATCGGTGTGCAGGGCGCGCTGAAATTTGCTGACCGCGCCGTGGCGGCCAATAGCTTCACCTTAAATAATTTCCGCCTCGGTCTGGCCTGGACGATTGATTTCATGGAAAGCAATAGTCTGGGGCGCAAGATTTCAAGCCCGACCATTTTGGCGCTTGATGGCTGTGAGGCGCAGATTGAAAAATCAGAAACACGCTATCTGCCGGTCATCGCAACTTCCGCGCCGATTGTGACGCCGGGCGGGCAAACCGTGCCGGGCGAAACCACCACAACTTATGAGCCGCGCCAAGCCACATTGAGCCTGAATGTGACGCCGGTCATTAACCCGCTTAACGACCATGTGCGGCTGAAGATTACCTTTAATGATGACTTCTTTGTCACCATGGACGCCAATTCCGATAAAATTCAAAGCCGCATAAATACCGAGTTTATCGCCGCGCCGGGTGATGTGATTGTGCTGGCCGGGCTTTATACGGAAGATAATTCGAAAACCCGCAACGGCCTGCCGGGCCTTACCGGCATTCCGATTTTGGGCAGTTTCCTCGGCACCAGTTCAGACGGCAAAGCCTCGCAAGAAATGGTGATATTCTTGGCACCCGAAGTCATCACGCCTAAGGCCGGTGAAATGCCGGTCAATTCAGCCCGCTATTATGACCTCAATTAGACGCAGTGAAAGCGGCTTTTCTTTGGTCGAGGTGATGGTCGCGCTGACTATTATCACCACCGGCATTATCGGCACGATTTCAATGGTCAGTGCCAATCGCGCCATTATGGAATCAAGCTGGGCGCAGGCCCGCATGGGCATGATTGCCGATGGCGTGATGAATGAATTGGCGGTGCAGTTTCAGCGCGATGGCGTCTTGCCGGTCACCGCATCTTATGATTTTGACGCCGACCCTGACGCTTTGGGGTTGGCGGTTTTATTCAACGATAATGGTTACAACCCATCGGCCTCAACATTGGCGCTCAGTGCCGGTGCCAGCCCGATTAGCTATATTGCGACCTTGACCGTGCTCAGCCCAAGCGGGCGGCGCATGACGCGGTCGCGCAATTTTTATAAAAAACTGAAAACGCCGTAAGCCCGAACAGGCTTAATAGCGGCGGGTGCGGCTCAGTGTCAGCACGCTGCCGCTCACTTCGTAAAGTGCGAAGGCGGCCCGTGTGCCCTTATCATCATAGCCGCAGCCATAAAGCCGATAGCTCGTGCCGTCGCGTTTGACGAAAAAACGCCGCGCGCGGTCGCCGACACTGGCACGCTCTGAGGCGAAAAAACCATTGGGCGCGGCTTCATGCGAGCCGACGCATTTATCGCGGTCACCGGTGACATTGGCATCGCTGGCCGAACTGGCGGCGGCGGGCCATGTATCATCAAGCGCAAATTCTTGTGCCAAAGTTTGCCAAGCCAAACCCAAGGCCGCCTCGGCATCATTTAAGGCGGCGCGGCGGTCGGTTTGGCGCGCTTCGCTAATGGCGGCGATGTTCAGCTTGGTGCCGACAGATCCGGCCAAGATGGAAATCAGCACAATAAAGCCAATGGCGAGATATAGCGCGAAGCCCTGCTCACCGGCGGCGGATATGTGCTTATCTCGGGTCATATGCTCGCCCTCCATGGCCTAATATAATGTCATCGCAAACAGGTTGAAGCGGCGGCGCATGGTGGTTGCGGTAATCTCATCCGTGCCGGGCACCAGCTTTTCAAGCTCCAGCCGCATATCCAGCGAATAGGCGCTGCCATCATTTTCGGAAAACTGCAAAGCGCGAATAAGCGGCGCGCTCATATCGACCCAGCCTGTTTCATTCGGCGCGACCGTGCAGCCAAAATTATTCTCTACCCGCTCCTGCAATTTTTTATCGTGCAGCCGAAACTCTCTCTGCTGGCGGGTGGCGGCGTCGAGGTCGTAACAAAATTTAATATGCGACGCGCTGACAATCTCATAGGCCTTGTTTTGCGGCAAGGCGGGGGTGGCTTGTTTATGTCCGGCCAAGGCGGCCCATGGTTCAATGAAGTTGAATAATTGTTTGCTGGCAACCAAAAGCTCGGTCTGCGAATTCATCCGCTCGCTTTGCGTGTTGAGATTGGTCATAACCGCCATCAGCGCGGCGGAAATCACCCCGATAAGGGCCAATGTCGTGGTTAATTCAACAAGCGTGAAACCGCTTTGCGCACGCCGCATGGCTTAGGCCGCTTGTGCCGCGAATTCGCGCGCTTTCAGCACATAGACTTCCGGCGCGATAAGACCCGCCTCATAAAGCTCGCGCAAGGCCAGCATATTGCGCTCAATCTCGGCCAGACGCGCACATTCACCGGCATTTTTCATGGTGCGCGCATCGGGCGCTTCAAAGCTATCGGCAATAATGGCAGGCTCTTCGGCCTTGTCGCGATGCAGCCATGAGGCGCTGAAAAATTTCGATTTGCGGGGCGGCGGCGCTTGCCCGACTTTCGGAATGGTCAGGTCGTCAATATCGTCCATCACATCATCATCCATGTCGAATTGATGCGCGCCATTATTATCCAACGGGTCGCCCAATGGCGTCTCGGTCTGCTCCGGCACGCCATCGGCTTCAAAGACCAGCGTCTCGCCTTGCGCGCCGGCATCATCGGCCATATCCAACTCAATATCATCAGGCTCCATATCGTTAGGTAAGGGCGCGTTGACCATGCCGGCCGCGTTATCGCTTGCGACGGCGGTGTTTTTACGGCGCATGCGGCGCGATAGAATGACCAGCAACATCAGCACAAGCACGGCAATACCGGCACCGATAAACAGTGTGCCATTTTGCTCAAACATGCGAGCCAGAATGCGCATGGTTCTTTCCATAGATTAGACTTTAAGCCAAAAAAAGATGATTCTCACGCGAAATATCGGCGCGGGTCACAATTCAATCCGCATATAATCGCGGGTTACGAAACTCTGCGGCATCATGTCTTGGGCTTGCGCCTCAATCGCCAGCAACATGTCATCGCTGCGCTCCGGCTCATGGTGGAAAATGCCGAATTGCCCCACTTGCGCCGCCAAGGCCAAGCGCACCCCTTCTTGCCAGGTCGAATGTCCCCAGCCGCGCCTTGTGTCAAACTCGCCATCATCATAAGTGCAATCATAGACGGCCATATCGGCCCCGCGCATAAAGTCAATCAGGCTTTGATTAACGCCCTGCGGGTCGTGCTCAGTATCGGTCGCATAGACGAAACTTTTTTCACTCGCCGCTTTCAGCGCATGCGCGCCGCCGGGGTGGGGAATGGCGCATGCGCTGACATTCAGCGCGCCAATGGTCACGCGTGCATCGGCGTCA
Organism: Alphaproteobacteria bacterium; assembly: GCA_029253645.1. Lineage (GTDB taxonomy): Bacteria > Pseudomonadota > Alphaproteobacteria > RS24 > RS24 > UBA8337. Next base: position 38,126 of record JAQWZC010000012.1, read on the forward strand.
TGCTCGACAAATTCAATATTGGCTTTGAAATCATCGAGCCCGATGGGAAAAATCGGACTGCTCAAATAGCTGCCCATAGCTTCTGAAAGCGTCGCATCATTAGTGCCGAAACTGTGCAGACGGACGCTAAAGGCGCTGTCGAAAAGCGGTTTAAAAAACGGCAGGCCACAAATATGGTCGGAATGAAAATGCGAGAAACAAATATCAATATCCGTGCGGTCGCCTTGCATCATCTCAGAACCCAAATGTATCAGGCCCGAGCCGCCGTCAAACACCACCATATCATCGCCCTCATGCACACCAATGCATGAGGTATTGCCGCCAAACAGGCGGTGGTTCGGCGTGTTCATCGGCAAAGAGCCGCGCGTTCCCCAAAAAACCAATTGCATGAGTGAGCCAAAAGCCTCCACGTTAAATTTATTTGGTCAGGGCGATAAAATGCCCGTCCCAATCCGCGCCGGGCGGGTTGTGTCGATAGGCATTTATACGCGCAATCAACATTTGATAATAGGCTTCAAGCGCCGGATGGGACACGCAAAGCGCGCGGGCTGTCTTTTCAGCAACATCCCAATCTTGCGCCCGATAAGCCGCCAAAAGCGCCGTTTGGTCGGCCTTTAGAGCCTGATAATCTGCACTTTCGGCCATGTCGGCGCCGCCCAAAAGGGCATAAATGCGCTGCGGCAGAGCCTTGCCCTTCAGCGCAATCAGGTCGAGTTCCAAAAAGGCCATAGGCGGTTGCCCGTCTTGAATGGCGGCCATCGCATCGCCATAAGTGCTTTCACCGATTAAAATGGTTTGCGCGTAATCCTTGGTTTGGCCTTCCAGCCGTGCCGCGACATTTACCGTGTCGCCCATGACGGAATAATTAAACCGTTGGTCTGAGCCGACATTGCCGACCAAAGTCGCGCCGGAATTCAGCCCAATGCCAATACAAATTTCCTGCTCAAAACCGCCGAGAAACGGGTCATGGCGCAGGCTTTCATTAACCTCGACCAGCGCGTCCACCATTTCCAACGTGGCGCGGCAGGCTTGATAGCCATGCTGCGCGACATCGGTCGGGGCATTCCAAAACGCCATAATATTATCGCCGATATATTTATCAATCGTGCCGCTGCGGGTTTGAATGACGCGCGACAGGCCGGTAAGAAATATATTTATGATATGGGTCAGCTTTTCCGGCGCATCGGCAAAGGCTTCAGAAATCGTGGTAAAGCCGCGAATATCGCAAAATAAAATCGTCAAATCGCGGGTCTCGCCGCCCAGCTTTAACTTATCGGGGTCGCTGGCGACTTGCTCGACCATATCGGGGGCAAGATAATATTGAAACGCATTGCGCACTTCGCGCCGCTCGCGGGCGGTTTCCAAAAAGTGCAAAAACGCCGCCGTTAAAAAGGTTAGGAAGACCGACAGGCCCGGCATGGCGGGGTCAATCAGCACGAGATGGGTTGAAAATTGATACCATGACACGGCCGCACCGCCGCCCAGCGCCAGCATCATAAAGGCAATGCTGGGCACGAGCGAGAAGCGATAGACCATCATCACCAAACTCAGCCCGATAAGAATGGTCGCTAAGGCCTCGGCCATTTGCACCCAAATCGGGCGTGTTAGATAAGTGCCGGCCAGCATTTGCTGCACGGTCTGAATATGCACTTCAACGCCCGGTGTGGCGGGGTTTATCGGCGTTGCCCGAATATCCTTCAGCCCCGCCGCGCTGGTGCCGATAAAGGCAATTTTTCCGACCAGTCGCGTCATATCAAAATCCGCTTGCAGAATCTCATAAGCCGAGACGGTTTGAATATCCGCGCTTTCGGCAAAATACAGCCGCATGCTGCCATCAGGCTCAATCGGCGCAATCACCCGCCCGACTTTGAGGCGCGACAGGCCAAAGCCCGAACTATAGGCCCCTTCGCCGCGCACATCCGAGGCGCGCACGACAATCGACCCGGCCCCTTGCGCCACCCGCAAGCTCTCCAAAGCAAGGCTCGGGTAAATATGCTCACCGGCGCGATAAAGCAGCGAGGCGCGGCGGATAATGCCATCGCCATCAATACGCGCATTTATCGAACCGAGACCCAGCGCCTTATCATTCAGCACAGCGCGGTTTGACAGGGCAAAGCTGCTGCTCGGCACTTGCCGCATCGGATCGAGGGCATCATTCTCGCCATCGCTTTGATTGGGAAAACCTTGGGTGCGCACGGCAATACCAGCTTTCGGCGCTGGCAGGCGCGCCGCCTCATCACTCATCATGGTCGCCATAATCACCGGCGCATCGGCCATGGCGCGGGCAAACGCATCATCGGGGCTGGTGACTTGCGCGGTGATGGCGGCGCGCAAGGCTTGCCAATCCGCCGCATTTTCATCCAGCCGCAAGCCCTCCCAAATCGGCAGAATTTCCGTCGGCGCCGTGCGGTCAGCTTCGGTGAATAAAATATCAAAGGCGATGGCGGCGCTGCCATATCCGGTCATTTTTTCAACCAGTTCGGCAAATATACTGCGCGGCCACGGAAATTGGCCAAGCCGCTCGAGACTGGCTTCATCAATATCGATAAACACCACGGGGCTGTCTTGTTCTTGGCGCGGCAGCCAGCGATTATATTGGTCAAACACCAAATTGCGGGCGACCTCAATCGGATAGGGTTGCCATAATTGCAAGGCCACTGCCGTCAGCAGAACCACCATGGGCGCGACAAATGGCAGAATAAATTTTTGCAAACGCAGACCGATACGCTTCAGATAAGACAAGAAAACCCCCAAAACAGGCTTCCAGTCTATCAAATTGCGAGGGAAATATCACTCATCTTGCTTCTATTCATCGCGATTCCACGGGTTTTTTCCGTCATTCGGGTCAATTTGGCGACGCGGGCGTGGTTTTTGAACACCAACGCTTGGCACATGGGTCGGTCCGTCGCCGCGACTAAAGGCGCGACTGACCGGTTTTTGAAAGAATTTAACATGCGGGCGTTTGAAAAACGGTATCAGCACCATGCCTGCAATCATCGAATAAATATGCACATCATAGGCGACATTGCCCTGCGGGTTTAAAAACCCGCCCAATTGCCCGAACAGCCAAAAGGCAAAAATCAGCACGGCGGGGATATTAAACGTGCGGAAGAAAATGAAAAAACCGATAAGGGTTTTGATATTGGCGCGCGGCCAAAGCAGAATATACGCGCCTATCATGGCCGAGCAGACGCCGCTCAGCCCGACCAAGGGTGTGGTGCTTTCAGGATTGGCCAGCCCATGTCCCAGCGTGCCAATCGTGCCGGTGATGATGGCAAAGGCGATGAATTTAGGGCCGTGGCCAATCGCATCTTCAATATTATCGGCTAGCAAATACATGACATAGAGATTGCCGAAAATATGCATAAAGCCGCCATGGCTTATCATGGTGGTTAAAAAGGTAAGCGTCACCGGCAGCGGGCTGACGCCATAGTCAAAGGCCGGGTCATAGCCGCTAAACAGGCGCGCCGGAATAAAGCCATATTCCAAAATCGCTTGCGGGGCTTGCGCCGCTTGATAGCCGAAATACCACACCACACATAGCGCCATAATGGCATAGGTCAGATACGGCTTTCGAAAGCTCGGATTTTCATCATAAAGGGGTAGAAACCACATAGGCTCACCCTATAGGGCAGGCGGCTGCGCTGCAATCGGTCTTGTCCTAATCCAGCGTAATGGCCGTGCCGCCCACCGACACCAGCAATAATCGGTCGGGGGTCAATAATTTGGCGGCGCGCTGCACATCGGCTTGGCTCACCGCGTTAATCTTGTCATTGCGCGTCTTGAAATAGCTTATCGGCCAGCCATTTAATTGCACACCCAAAAGCTGTCCGGCAATCTTCGCGCCGCTGTCAAAACGCAGCGCATAATTGCCGGTCAGATAGGTTTTCGCCGCCGCCAATCTTTCTGCGCTCACCGGCTCTTGCGCGATGCGGCGCATTTCGGCGCGAATGACATTGACGGCTTCTTGCGCCGTGGCATTATCGCTGGCCACTGAGCCGTTCCACATGGCGGCTTTTTGAAAATTCGAGGTGCCGCTATAGACGCCATAAGCGAGGCCGCGGGCTTCGCGCACTTGCGCGGTCAGGCGTGAAGAAAAACCGCTGCCGCCCAAAATCGAATTCATCACGAAATCGGCAAAAAACATCGGGTGATGATGGCCCAATCCGGCTTGGGCAAAGACAATGCTGGTTTGCGGCCCGGCGCGCTCAATATGGCGCGTTTGTGGCCCTTGCTGCACCTCAATGGCCGGAATTTGCGGCATGTTATGATGCGCGGGCAGGGGGGCAAACACATCGCGCATCACGCGGCGCAATTCAGCCCGTCCAATATCGCCAACCACGGCGAGATGCAGATTATCGCGCGCCAGCATGGCCTGATAATGGGCGCGAATATCGCTCGTTTCTAAGGCAGCAAGGCTGTCTTGCGTGCCATTGCCGATACGCCCATAGGCATGAGTGCCAAAGGCCAGTCGCATCAGTTCCTGATTGGCAATGCTGCGCGGGTTTTGTTGGCTGCGCAAAATCGCGGTGGCCTGCTCACGCTTCATGCGGGTCACGGCCTCGGCATCAAATCGCGGCGCGGTAACGGCAAGGCGGAGTAATTTAAAACACATGGCACGATAGCGGCTGAGGCAGCGCAATGTGCCGGTCATCTCATCGCGGCTGGCCGAAAAGGAAAGCGAGATGGCATTATCGGCCATGGCTTGTTGAAAAGCACGGGACGGCAAATCGCCCGCGCCCTCATTCATCAGCCGCGACATCAGCATGGTCAGGCCCGATTTGTCCGACGGGTCGCTGGCCGTGCCACCGCGCCAAGCCATTTTCATGGTGATGAGCGGCAGGCTGTTATCGCTGACCAGCCAAGCCTCCATATCGCGCCATTTGACCGACTGCACGGGCGGTGCGGCCTGTGCGCCGACACTCATCATCATGCATAGGCAAAAGCCGATGAGACCGTGAATAAAATAAGGGGAGCGAAAACGGCGCAACATTAGGGCGTATCCCCCATTTTTAAATGACCGGTAACCGCATGGGCGGGCACCAGAAAGTTTTGCGCGGCGCGCTGCACATCCTCGGCGCGCACGGCGTCAATCTCATCAACCCATGCCAGCACATCTTCGGGGCTGAGGCCTATCATGGCGGCGCTGCCGAAAATATTGGCCATGCTTTGTTGGCTGTCGCGGGCAAAAACCAGCTCAGACACAAGCTGTCTTTTGGCGCGGCGCAAAGCATCGGCATCGGGTATCGCGTTTTGCAGCTTGGCGATTTCATCATCAATGGCGGCGGCCAATCGGGCTAAATCAACCTGCGGGGCGGGCACGGCATAAATCATAAACTCGCCATTATCGAGACGGCTTGAATCGCTATAGGCGCCGATATTCACGGCGAGTTTTTGGGTTACCACCAATTCTTGATAAAGCCGCGCCGTCAGCCCGCCGCCTAAAATTTCAGCCAGCACATCGGCGGCGGCAAATTGGCGCTTATTGGCGGGTTGATATTGCGGCAGGCGATAAAGACGCTGCCAGCTTGGCTGGCGCACACGCGCATCGGCCAGCACTTCGGCTTGCTCATATTGCGCCACGGTCAAATCGGTGGCGACTTGGCGCGGCGCGCGCGGTCGCCCGCTCGCTTGCAGCGCGCCATAATGGGTTTGCGCCAAAGCCAAAACCTCATCCAGCGTCACCGCGCCGGCGACCACCAAAACGGCATTATCCGGCGCATAATAACGGCGGTAAAACGCTGTCGCATCGGCGGCGTTTAATTTTTCAATCTCGGCGCGCCAGCCAATCACCGGCACTTCATAGGCCGTGCCCTTGTGCAGGCGATGGCGCATTTTCTCACTCAGCAAGGACGCCGGTCGGCCGTCAACGCGCATGGAGCGTTCTTCTAAAATCACATCGCGCTCAATCGCCACAATATCATCTTTGATAATCAGTTTTTGCATGCGCTCGGCTTCCATCGCCATCATTTGCGCCAGCTTATCCTTGGCGATGCGTTGGAAATAGGCCGTGTAATCATAGGAGGTAAAGGCATTATCTTGGCCGCCCAAACGCGCCACGGTTTTGGAAAATTCGCCAGGCGGGATATTTTCCGTGCCGCGAAACATGAGATGCTCAAAAAAATGGGCAATGCCCGATTTGCCCTTTGGCTCATCGGCTGAGCCGACGCGATACCACAACATATGGGTCATCACATCGGCGCGGAAATCGGGAATGACGATTATCTCAAGGCCGTTTGCCAAGCGCGCCGTGCCGACCTTTGGCCCGTCCGGCGCGGGCGTGCAGGCAGTCAATAAACATACGCAAATCAGCGCGGCATAAAAGGATTTTGCAGATGAAATCATGGGCGCATGCGCCTAATTATTCGGCGGTGGCGGGGGGCTGATCGCGCGTCAGATTTTCGACCAAATCAGCATTAATGCTGACCTTGCCGGAGCGGTCATTTTGCAGAGCGTCCCGCACGCCATCGCCATAAACGCCGTCTTTGGCGGCTTTGTCGAGCAGACGCTGCTCAACCGCATCGGGTTGTTTTTCGCGCTTCGGTGCGCGCAAGACCACAAGCCGTGCCAATTCTGCGCCCGATGCGACCGCCGGGGCAGCTTGCCCATTGGCGGGTGGGCGCAACTCAAATTCCGGCGGCAAAATCAACGGCGCGCGGCGCACGACATTAAATTCATTTGGCGGGGTTTTATTATAGCCCAAGCCACACGCCGCCAGCACCGGAGCCAGCGCGGCAATGAGGGAGAGCGATAGGAGTGTTTTGCTTTTCATGGCCATTGGTATAGCGGAAATCATCAGTCGCGCAAAGCGTCATAAATAAGAATAATCACCGCGGCGCTAATCCATATATCGGCCAGATTAAAGACATACCAATAATAGCCCGCCGCATGCAGCGAAATGAAATCCACGACAGCGCCATGCCATAGCCGGTCGATGAGATTGCCCAATGCGCCACCGGCAATCAGCGCATAGGCCGCTGACAGGCGCAAATTTTCCGCCCCGCGCATCAGATAAATGAAAACGCCAATGGCCAGAACCGACAGGATAATCAGCGCATAGCGTCCGGCATCACCGCCCTCGTCAAATAGCCCATAGCTAATGCCATAATTCCAAATCAGGGTGAAATCGAGAAACGGCAACACCGCCATTGTCTCATGTGTGGCGAAACCGGCCCAATCGACAATGGCGATTTTGCTGAGCTGGTCGAGCGCAGCCAGCAGCAGCGTCAGCACCAGCGCGTGGCGCAGTGATAGGGGTTTAGCTGGCGTCATATTCTGCCACTGCGGCGGCATCGCGCGGGGTTAAATCAGGATAGCCCTCAACCGAGCCGACCTCGGGTAGGATTTTCCAAGACCGCTGGCATTTTTTGCCCTCGGCCATTTGCGGCATGACAGCCACACCGGCAATATCATCAAGGGTGAAGGCACCATCAGGCGCGGCGGCATCGGTCAGTTCAATTTGCGAGGTGATGCAAATATCAGCCATGTTTTGGCCGTCCAAGGCGGCGCGCAATTCAGCGTCACTAATATGAACAATCGGCGCGGCCTCTAGGCTGGAGCCGATGCGCTTTTCGCGCCGCTCGACTTCCAAAGCGCCGGTGACGACGCGGCGGACTTTGCGAATTTTGTCCCATTTGGCGGCCAGTGCATCATCTTGCCAAGCCGCATCCATATCGACAAATTGCTGCAAATGCACACTGTCACCGGAAACGCCAAAGCGCGATTGCCAGACTTCTTCTGTGGTGAAACATAAAACCGGCGCGAACCAGCGCGTCAGACAATGAAAGGCAATATCCATCACCGTGCGGCAAGCGCGCCGCTCAAGGCTGGAATCGGCATCGCAATAAAGCGTGTCTTTGCGAATGTCGAAATAAAAGGCCGATAAATCCACCGTCATGAAATTGAACAAGGCCTGAAAGATTTTGCGGAAATCAAAATGGCTGTAATTGTCGCGCACCAGCGCGTCCAAAGCGGCCAGACGATGCAACATATAGCGTTCCAATTCCGGCATATCAGCGAGGGCGACTTTTTCAGCATCGTCAAATCCGTCAAGATTGCCCAATAAAAAGCGAAAGCCATTGCGGATTTTGCGATAAGCGTCGGTATTGGCTTTAATGATTTCAGGCCCAATGCGCTGGTCTTCCGAATAATCGCAGCTCATCGTCCACAGCCGTATAATCTCGGCGCCGGATTGCTGAATGACCTTGAGCGGGTCCACCGCATTGCCTAGCGATTTCGACATTTTTTTGCCCTGCTCGGTCATGGTGAAGCCATGCGTCACGACATTTTTATAGGGCGCTTGCCCGCGCGTCGCGCAGGCCTCCAACAGCGAGGAATGAAACCAGCCGCGATGCTGGTCAGAGCCTTCCAGATAAACATCGGCTGGCCAGTGCAAATCATCACGCGCTTCCATCACAAAGGCATGGGTCACGCCGCTATCAAACCAGACATCGAGAATATCGGTGACTTGCTCATAATCATTGGCGGCATAATCGCTGCCGAGAAATTCTTGCGGGTCAGTGTCAAACCACGCATCCGCGCCCTTGGCTTTCACCGCGTCGAAAATGCGGGTATTGACCGCATCATCGCGCAATGGCTCGCCGGTTTTTTTATCGACAAAAATCGTCAGCGGCACACCCCAAGCGCGTTGGCGCGAGACCACCCAATCGGGGCGGTTTTCAATCATCGCATGAATGCGGTTTTTGCCGCTCGCCGGATACCAATTGACCTTATCGATTTCTTTTAACGCCGTGTCGCGCAGGCCGGTTTTCTCCATTGAGATAAACCATTGCGGCGTATTGCGGAAAATCAGCGGCGCTTTTGACCGCCAGCTATGGGGATATTGATGGCGCAATTTGCCCTTGGCCAAAAGGCGACTGGCCTCTACCAGCGCGCCGATAACCGCGCCATTGGCGTCGCCATCTTTGCCCTTATCATCAAGCACGCGCTTGCCGGCAAACACCGGAACGCTGTCGAGATAAACCCCGCCTTCATCAACCGTAAACGGCACGTCAATATTGTGCTGCATGCCCAATTCAAAGTCATCTTGACCGTGGCCCGGCGCAATATGCACCAGCCCGGTGCCGGTCTCATCGGTCACAAAATCACCGGCCAGCACGGGCACATCAAAATCATAACCTTGCGCGGCCAGCGGGTGGTGGCAGATCAGCGCGCCCGGGTCAATATCGCTCACGCGCTCATAATCTTCAATTTGCGCGGCTTGCATGACTTGCGCGGCGAGATTATCGCATAAGACAAGTTGCTCGCCATTGGCGGCATAAAGCCCATAGATCAGCCCTTTAGCATAGGCCATGGCGCGATTTCCCGGAATGGTCCAGGGCGTCGTCGTCCAAATAACAGCATAAGTATTGTCCATGCCCTGCACC
>JAQWZC010000060.1 GCA_029253645.1 Alphaproteobacteria bacterium
TATGGGCATGGAAATTGAATTTGAGGGCGAAGGGTTGAAGGCGCGCGGTTTGGATAAGAAAACCGGTCGCCAGCGAGTGGGTGTCAGCGCGGATTTTTATCGCCCCAGCGAGCCGGACCCATTGGTCGGCAATGCCGCCAAAGCGCAAAAGCAGTTGGGCTGGAAACCGAAAACCGATTTTGCAAAACTGGCGACGATGATGGCGGAAAGCGATTTGCAGCGCGCCCGTAACGGACAGGTTTGGTATTGATGAAAATACGCGCTTATTTGGTTCATGTGTTTACGGCATCCGGGCTTATTCCCATCATGCTGTCGGTTGATGCGATTTGGCAGGGCGAGGCGCGTCTGGCGCTTATTTGGCTCGGCGTGGCGATGATGATTGACGGGCTGGACGGGCCACTGGCGCGCCGCTATCAGGTGGCGGTTCATACGCCGCATATTGACGGGTCGGTGCTCGACCATGTGATTGATTTTACCGGCTATTGTTTTCTGCCCGCTTTAATGATTCATCATTTTAATTTGGTGCCGAGCGGGTTTGGCGTCATCGCGACCAGCTATTTGCTGATGACCGCGCTTTATACTTTTGCCAATCGTCAAGCCAAGACAGATGAAAATGATTTTCGCGGCTTTCCCGCTTTGTGGAACATTGTCGTCTTCTACATGATTATTTTTGAAAGCGGGCAGATGCTCAATCTGGCGGCGATTGCCTTTTTCGGGGCGATGACATTCGCGCCGAACCGCTTCATTCATCCGGTGCGTGTTGTCGCCTTGCGCCGCCTTACCATTCCTCTCTTGGCGATTTGGACCATTATGGTTTTCACCTATCTCGGCATGGGGCGTGCCGCTCTGCCGCCGCTCATGGATTGGGTGTTTATGACGCTCAGTGTGTATTTTTTGGCGCTGTCGGGCTGGCGCAGCTGGGCTTTGCGCGGGGGCGCTAAAGCATAATGACGCAAAAAGTAACAACTCAAAAAGAACGCATTCGCGGCATGGGGCTGCTATTTGTCTGCCTGATGACATTGGGCATGGGCCATTCCCTGTTCTTCGCGATTTTCCCGCCCTTGGCGCGCGACCTCGGCCTCTCCGAAGTGCAAGCCAGTGCGATTTTTACCCTATCGGCGGTGTTATGGGTGCTGATGAGCCCGTTTTGGGGGCGGCGCAGTGATGTTTGGGGCCGCAAGCCGGTCATTCTTTTGGGGCTGGTCGGCTTTGGCGTGTCCACCGGCGGGCTGGCCATATTATTGGTCATTGGCCAGCAGGGCTGGCTGCCCTTAATGACGCTTTATGTTCTGATGATACTCATACGCAGTATTTTCGGCCTTTTCGGCTCCGGGTCGCCCTCGGCGGCGCAAGCTTATATTGCCGACCGCACAACCCGCGAGGAACGCACCAGCGGCGTTGCCGCCATTGGCGCGGCATTTGGCATGGGCACGATTATCGGCCCGGGCTTTGCTGCTGCTTTGGCAGCGGTGCATTTGCTTGCGCCGTTTTTTGCCGTGGCGGTTTTCGCCATATGCGGCGCCATTGCGATTGCTCTTTTTTTGCCCGAGCGGCAAAAGCCTGCGGCCAGTCGCAGCGACACGCCGCGTCTTAAAATGACCGATAAACGCATCCGCCTGTTTTTGTTTTTGGGCGTCGCCGCCTCAACCATTGGCGCGGCGGTGATGCAAGTGGCGGCTTTTTTCGTCATGGATACGATGCAATTAAGCGGCCAAGAAACCGCCCAAGTGGTCGGTGTCGGCATGATGGGCATGGCGATGGCGACTTTGTTTGCCCAGCTTGTCATTATTCCGCGCAGCAATGCCTCAGTGCGCGCTTTGCTGGTCATGGGCATTCTCATCACCATGTTCGGCATTGCCTTGCTGCTGATTCCAATGATGAATACCGGCCTGTTTACCGTGTCACTGACACTGCAAGGTCTCGGCTCCGGCCTGATGCGGCCTGCCGTGGCGGCGGGTGGCTCGCTGGCGGTTGAACCTGAGGAGCAAGGCGCGGTTGCCGGTTTCAATTCGTCAACCGCCGCCGTCGGCTTTATTTTCGTGCCGGTGGTGTTGATGCCGCTTTATCTCTATTCGCCCACCGCGCCGTTTTGGGTTGCCTTTATCATTACCGGCTTAATGCTTTTGACAACGCGTTCCAAACAACTCGACGTGATGGAAACGCCGATTGATACGGAGAGCGTGGAAGAAGACGCAATGACCCGCCCCGATCGTCACAAAAACTATTGAGCGAAAGCGTTTTGCGCTTGCCAGTTTTGCATTTGCTGGGTGATGGATGAGGCAAAGGCCAAAGGCTGGTCGAGCAAGACATGATGGCGCGCCGCCAATAAATCGAAATGCGGCATGGTCGGGCGCAGGCTTTTCATAAAGGCGATAATGTCATTGCGGGTGATATTCTCCCAATCATGCGATAATTCGCCAAACATGGCGGCGCTTGGAATTGGCAGGCCTTCATACATTTCAGGCCAATTCGCGCCCATGGGAAAGTCGCGATACATATGCGGGTCAAACTTCCATGTCCAACCGCCCTCAACCTCGCGCAGCGAATGTTCGCCGATAAAATCGACAATAAACTGATTGGCGCAAGGCTGTTCTGGTTGCAGGCGGAAGCGCGCCAAAGCCGTTTCAAAATCTTCATAAACCCGCGTCTCGCGGGTTTCGCGCGGGCGCATGACGCCGTTTTCGTCTTCTTCCATATACCATTCTTCATGGGCATGGGGCGGGCGCACGTAATAATCGCAAATCATCACGGCGGCCAATTCCGAATGATATAAATGGCTGGTCATCAAGCTGACCATGCCGCCCATAGAATGTCCGATAATCGCCGGTTTGCCGGTGAAGCCCGCATCGCGCACCATGGTAATCAGTGCCTCAGCCATAATTTCGCGCTTATAGTTTTGCAGCCAACCGCTATCGCCCATGCCGGGCAGGTCAACCGCAATGACATTGTAATAATCGGTCAGCAGCGGGGCGATAAAATCATACCAGCGCGCATGTGCGCCGCCGCCATGCACCAATACGATATTGGGCGCTTCGGCATTGGGGCCGTCCCATTGGCGATAATGCAGTTTGGTCTGCTCATAGGCGACGAATTTATCCTGCGGCTTTTGGGCCAGTGCCTCTTTAAACCATTGCGGAGCGTCATCAATACGTTCTCCGGCCGGAAGCAGGTCTTGCTGGCCACCATTTTGCGCTTTCATAAATAACTCCCAAGATTGGCGCTCAATCTACATATATTCGGCTTTTTGTGAAGCCTCATAATCGCTTGGTGTTATGAATGTTTTGCCACGGCTTCTGCGCTTGACAGAATTGGGTCTCTCTCATATGTTCGCCGCTTCTAAAGGCCGTAAGACGGCTTTTGCATTGTTTATGGAGCCGAAGATGAAAGTCCGCAATTCTTTGAAGTCGCTGCGTGACCGCCACCAGAAAAATCAGCTGGTACGTCGTCGTGGCCGTCTTTATGTCATTAACAAAACCAATAAACGCTTTAAGGCGCGCCAGGGCTAATTAGCCAAATCCGCTAAACCGTCCTGCTGATAGCGGGGTTAAGTCGGGTTGGCGCGGGGTTAATTTGAACCGTCGTTATTCATTTATGCTGGTCGGTATTTTTGCTGTCCTGATTATTTTGGGCCTTATTTTATGGGCCCATGATGCGCGTTTGCGCGCACGGCTTTTCGCCGATTTGCCCGCCGCCGGTGATTTTATCGAGACGCGCGGCGCGACGCTGCATTATTTATCTCAAAATACCGGCGCGGCCAAAGACAAGCCGGTCTTTGTGCTGATACACGGCTCCAGCGCCAATGCTTATGACATGATGGTGGCTTTGGGCGATTCGCTGGGCGCACATGGCACGGTTTTGAGTTTTGACCGCCCGGGCATTGGCCGTTCGCGCAATAAATTATCCGATAAGGAAATGTCAGACCCGCGCCAGCAAGCGCGTGAAATCCATCAAGCGGTGCGCGCGCTGGGCTATGAAAAGCCGGTGATTATCGGGCAAAGTCTCGGCGGCTCTGTCGCGCTGGCCTATGCCCATGCGCTGGGCGAGGAAATTTCCGCCACCATTATGCTCGCGCCGCCGCTTATCCCTTGGTATGGCCCTGATTTTTGGGCCAATCGCCTGATGACCGCGCCGCTAATCGGGCCGCTTTTATCCAATATTATTCTCGCTAAATATGGCGCAACGCAATTGGCCCCGGGGGTCGAATGGTCGGTTTGGCCGGAAACTGCGCCCGATAATTATCTGCGCGACGCCGCCATTGCCCTGATTTTGCAACCCCGCGCTTTTCGCACCAATGCGATTTACGCGATGAATTTGCGCCATCATTTGGCTGATATGCAAAAAACATTCACCGATATGCCCGGCACGCAAAACAAAATGCTCATCATTCATGGTGATAAGGACCGCACGGTGAATATTGATTATAATGCCGGTTCCTTTCTCAAAGCGCGGCCTGACGCCGAATTGCTGGAGCTGGAGGGCGCGGGGCATATGCTGCACCACACTTGGAAATCTGAAATTACCGCCGAGATTTTGCGCTTTCTGGCAGATGGTAAAACCCAGCCGGGTCGTCATATGCGCCGCAAAGCAGATTAGGGCGGCGCGATGTCGCCGGTTCTCACACGCCGATTGGATACGCCAAGCAGCAATCGCCGCTTTTTGATTATTTGCGACCATGCCAGCAATTTTGTGCCGCCTGAGCTTGACGCGCTGGGCCTACCGTCGGGCGAGCTTGAGCGCCATATTGCTTATGATATCGGTGCGTTGGCGGTGGCTGAACAAATATCTGAAACGCTGGATTGCCCGCTTGTGGCGTCGCAATTTTCACGCCTTCTGATTGACCCTAATCGCGGTCTTGATGACCCGACTTTGGTGATGAAGCTGTCGGACGGGTCGATTATTCCGGCCAATAGAACCATTGACCGATTTCAGGATAAAGCGGCATGGCAGGCGCGCATTGACGCTTATTACCGGCCTTATAATGAGGCCATTGAAGCGGCGATAGATGATGCGCTCAACGGCGGCGATGTGCCGATTATCTTGTCGGTGCATAGCTTTACGCCGATTTGGCGCGGCCAAAAGCGGCCTTGGCAGGCGGCGGTGTTATGGGACCAAGATGCGCGTGTGCGCGATGTGATGCTCGATTATATGGCGGCGCAAGCGGATATTCATTTTGGTGATAATGCGCCTTATTCGGGGCGGCTGAAAAATGACTGTCTGTATCGCCACGGCACGCAAAAAGGGCTGCCCCATGCGCTGATTGAATTGCGCCAAGACTTGATTGGCGAGGCGGCCGGGTGCAAGATTTGGGCGGCGCATATGGTTGAGGTGATGCGGCGCGTCGCCAAAGCCGATGGAAGCGATGAAATCCGTCACTTTGGATCGGTAAATGATTAGTTGTTTAAAGCGTAAATCGTCTCTTGTGCGAGACAAAGCTTTTGGTATATTTGCGCCCTACCGAGCGGGGAGAAACACATGACCGACACGAATGATAGCCAAGATTGGGGCGATGAAATGGATCGTCCCGAGCATGAAAAGACCTATGAGACTTTTCTCGAGTTTTCTAAATGGGGTCTTATCGGCGTGGCGGTTATTCTCGTCATGCTGCTGCTGTTTGTGTATGGCTAAGCGCTGAGCTTATCTAACCGCGCGTATATTTGATAATCGGGAGAAATCTATGGCTGTAAGCCTTACTGTATTGAAGGAAGCAGGCGGTGAACCGCGTGTTGCCGCAACGCCGGAGACGGTGAAGAAAATGTCGGCACTGGGCATTAAGGTAACGGTGGAAGCCGGTGCCGGAGCGGGTGCCGGATTTGATGATGCCGCCTATAAAACTGCCGGCGCTAGCGTCACCAAGGCAATGGCGGCTGTGTTGAAAAAATCTGATGTGGTTTTTGCCGTGCGCGCGCCAGCTGCCGCGCAGGTCAAGGCCATGAAGTCGGGCGCCATATTGGTCGCCTCGCTCAACCCGTATCAAGATGCTGCCGGTGTCAAATCTTATGCCGCGGCCAATGTTCAGGCGATGGCGATGGAACTCATGCCGCGCATCACGCGCGCGCAATCAATGGATATTCTGTCCTCGCAATCCAATCTGTCCGGCTATAAAGCCGTGCTGGACGCAACCGCGGAATATACCCGCGCCTTGCCAATGATGATGACGGCGGCGGGCACGGTTCCTGCGGCGCGTGTTTTCGTGATGGGCGCGGGCGTTGCCGGTTTGCAAGCCATTGCCACGGCCAAACGTTTGGGCGCGATTGTGAGTGCCACGGATGTGCGCCGCGCCGCTGCCGAACAAGTGGAAAGCCTTGGCGGCACATTTGTGATGGTCGAAGCCGATGAAGATGATAGCGGCGAGACCGAGGGCGGTTATGCCAAAGAGATGAGCGCTGATTATCAAAAGCGCCAGCAGGCTTTGGTGACCGAGCATATTGCCAAGCAAGATATTGTTATCTGCACGGCGCTTATTCCGGGCCGTCCGGCGCCGGAATTGGTCACCAAGAAAATGCTCGAAGGCATGAAGCCCGGCTCTGTGCTGGTCGATTTGGCGGTCGAGCAGGGCGGTAATTGCAAATTGTCCAAAGCCGGTAAAGTGACCGAGCATAAGGGCGTGAAGCTGGTGGCGCATGATAATGTGCCGGGCCGCTTAGCGGGCAATGCGTCGGAGCTTTTCTCGCGCAATCTGTTCAATTTCATTGATGCGTTTTTCGATAAAGAGAAAAAGACACTGGCCTTGGATTGGGAAGATGAAATTATCGCCGGTATTGGCCTGACGCGCGATGGCGCGGTGGTGCATCCGGCCTTGCAGGCTGCCAAACCGGCCAAAAAAGCCGTGAAAAAACTGGCTAAGAAAGTCGCGAAAAAACCGGCGGCTAAGAAATCAGCTCGAGGAGCAAAAAAATGAACGTAGATGCAATCGTCTATTTGTTGAGTATTTTCGTGATGGCCGTCTTTGTCGGCTATTACGTCGTATGGTCGGTGACACCGGCCTTGCACACACCGCTTATGTCGGTCACCAACGCCATTTCATCAGTCATTATTGTGGGCGCATTGGTCGCCATTGGTGCTGATGTCAGCGTTGACGACCAAGCCGGTGCAATGACGCGCTGGCTGGGCTTCGGGGCGGTCATTCTCGCTTCCATTAATATTTTCGGCGGCTTTCTGGTGACCCAGCGCATGCTCGCCATGTATCGTAAGAAAGATTAGGGGTTAATCATCATGAGTGCCAATTTATCATCCCTTCTCTATCTGCTTTCGGGTGTCTTTTTCATTCTGTCGCTACGCGGCCTGTCCGGCCCTGAAACCGCACGGCAGGGCAATTATTACGGCATGGTCGGCATGGCCATTGCGGTAGCCACAACGCTGACGCTTTTGGATAATAATTCGCTGGAGAGCTTCGGCATTATCGCCGGTGGCGTTGCCATTGGTGGCATTATCGGCGCGGTGATTGCCCGTCGCATTGCGATGACGGATATGCCGCAACTGGTTGCCGCTTTCCACTCTTTGGTCGGCATGGCCGCCGTATTGGTATCTTGGGCGGCGTTTTTGTCGCCTGAGGCTTTCGGCATTGTCAAAAACGGCTCGATTATGACGGCCAGCCTGATTGAAATGTCCATTGGTGTCGCCATTGGCGCGATTACGTTTTCGGGTTCCGTCATTGCCTTTGCCAAGCTGCAAGGCACCATGTCAGGCGCGCCGATTTTGCTGCCCCAACGTCATTTGATTAACATTATTTTGGCGGCCAGCATTGTCGCCGGTATTGTGTATCTCTGCCTTGATGCGTCCAACCAATTGCCTGAGGTTTTCCTCTTTGTCACGGTCTTGGCCTTTGTCATCGGCTTTTTGATTATCATTCCGATTGGCGGCGCAGATATGCCGGTTGTCGTGTCCATGCTGAATTCATATTCAGGTTGGGCGGCCGCCGGTATCGGCTTCACGCTGGGCAATTTGGCGCTGATTATCACCGGCTCGCTGGTTGGCTCATCGGGCGCGATTTTGTCCTACATTATGTGTAAGGGCATGAACCGCTCCTTCATCTCGGTTATTCTGGGCGGCTTTGGCGGCGATGATTCAGCGGCTGTGGCCGGTGCTGTGGAGCAGCGTCCTGTCAAGCAGGGCAGCGCGGAAGATGCGGCCTTTATCATGAAAAATGCCGGTTCGGTTATCATCGTGCCCGGTTATGGCATGGCCGTGGCGCAAGCCCAGCACGCGCTGCGTGAAATGGCGGATGAGTTGAAAAAACAAGGCGTTAAAGTCAGCTACGCCATTCATCCGGTGGCGGGTCGTATGCCCGGCCATATGAATGTGTTGCT